>JAGHDO010000028.1 GCA_021159885.1 Synergistota bacterium
ATAGATGCTCTTGCAAAAGAGCTGGGGGTTAGCGTTACTCCAGTTCGTGAAGCCCTTCATTACCTTGCCGCTCAGGGCTTAGTCAGTATAGAACCTCACAGAGGTTTTCTTGTGAAAAAATGGAGCAAAAAGGAAATAGAAGATTTGCTTTCTTTAAGATGTTATTTAGAAAAGCTTGCTGTGAGACTTTTCATAGAACGTGGATATGATAAGAATATCGAGGCTTTGAGGGAAAAGGTGAGAGAAATGAAGGTGATATTTGAAAGCAGGGATATAGGAAGAATGGAGAAGTGTAATATTGAGTTTCATACGGCTATAGTTAGGGGGAGCGGAAATGATGAGCTTCGTAAGGTTATCGATTCTCTGGCAGATAAGCTTCACCGTGTTAGGATTTTTTCGATATCTTTTCCGGGGAGATTTGAGAAATCGTTTAAAGAACATATAAGAATATACGAAGCGATAGAAAGGAAAAACATAGTATTGGCTGAAAAGAGAGTTGAGGAGCACATAGATAGCATTCTGAAGGCCTTGCTTAAGAGATTTGAGAAAGGAAGCGTTTAATCACCGGAAGATAGTAAAAGCTTAAGCTCGTTTGTAAGTCGTACCCAGTCCTTTAAGTCAAGCTCCTCTGCTCTTATTTTTTCATCCATGTTGAGCTTATGAAGGGTTTTTCTTATAATGTTTTCGCTTATGTTATCTTTAAGGTTATTAAGGAGTGTTTTTCTTTTTTTTCTGAAGCTTGCTTTGGCTACTTTTAGAAATAGCTCTTCGTCATCGATTCCCCATTTGTGATCAGGGGTTTTATATGGCGTGAGCTTCAGGAAGGAAGAGGTTACTTTCGGTTGAGGGTAAAAAACGCGAGGGGGAACATCAAATAGGATTTTTACGTCTGCATAGTATTGAATTATGACGCTTATTGCCCCTCTTGTTTTCCGCTTAGGAGGAGATGCTATTCTTTCTGCTACCTCTTTCTGTATCATTATATAAAGCTCATCTATAAGTCCCTTTCCTTTTTGAAGCAGGTATAGGATTATATCAATGGCTAAACTATAAGGAAGATTAGCCACCACTTTTATCTCGTATCTTCTTTTTTCCCTCTCTAAGAAGGATAAATCTACTTTTAGAATATCTTCCTCTATTAAAAAGAAGTTTGGCTGTGGGCTCATAACTTCATCGAGTATCTGGCATAGTATAGGATCTATCTCGACTCCAACGACCTTTGCAGAGTATTGTGATAGGAGGAGTGAGAGATTTCCCATTCCCGAGCCTATTTCCAGGACGAAGCTTTTTTTTGTTAAGTTTGCAGTTCTGCATATCTTATCCAATAATTGAGGATCGTAGAGGAAACTCTGTCCTCTTGACTTGTTGAACTTAAACTTATACCTATGGGCGAGGTCCTTCATTCTCTTCAGCGTAAGATACCTCATTTCCAAACCTCCTAATAAAAAAGGACCGGGCTTTCTCGCCGGTCCCTCCGTTTTCTCTTGAATGGTCGGGGCGAGAGGACTTGAACCTCCGACCCCCTGCGCCCCATGCAGGTGCGCTAACCAGGCTGCGCCACGCCCCGACTCCAGCTAAATTTTACACTTCTTTTGCGCCTAAGTCAAGCGGAAGAAGGTGCTAAGTGAGGGCGAGATTAAGGTTTGTAGAACTCGTAAAACCAAGAGGCGTTTATTCAGTATCCTCGAAGTTTTCTTAAGGTGGCGAGGTTTATTTTATCCCAGCTTCCACCTTTTGGAGGTTCCAGTATCATAGGTATACCCTTAAATCTCTCACCGTTGAGGATGAGGGAAAAGGCACGTTCTCCTATCTTTCCCTTGCCGATGTGTGCATGCCTGTCAATTCGGCTTCCTAACGGTGATGCTGAGTCATTTAAGTGGAAAGCGAAAAGGAACTCTATTCCTATAATTCTCGAAAAATACTTAAACGTGTTCCTATAGCCGTGTTCGGTTGATATATCGTATCCGGAGGCAAAAACATGGCATGTGTCAAAGCATACACCGAGTCTTTCTTCCTCTCCAACGATATCCATTATTTTTGCTAAATGATCGAATTTGTGCCCTATACTGCTTCCTTGGCCCGCTGTGGTTTCAAGGAGAAGGCGAACCGTGCTTTCTCTCGTTTCCTCAATTATAAGTTTTAGTCCCTCGGCTATCCTTTTTATCCCCCAAACTTCTCCCTTTCCTTTATGAGCTCCAGGATGCAGAACAAGGAAGGGTATTCCAAGCTCATCGCATCTTTTTATTTCTTCTATTAGTGAGGATATCGATTTCTCATAATGTTTTGGATCAGGTGAGGCGAGATTTATCAAGTAGGAGTCGTGAGCCACGATCTTTTTTATATGGCTTTTCTTCCACTCTTGATAGAACATTTCTATATCGAGCATCGATAGTTTTTTGCCAAACCATTGAAGCTGGTTTTTAGTAAATATCTGTATGGCTTCGCAGCGAAGCTTTTCTCCTCTCTCAATTGCTCTCCATATTCCCCCGGATATGGACATGTGCGCGCCTATTAAGCTCATTCAAGATATCTTTCCTTTCAAGTAGTTTTTTTATTATCCTGGCGGTTGCTCCCCAGATTCTATACCCTCTCCACTCGTATATGGGATAGGATATTATTTCTCCGTCTATTATAGCGCTTTCTTCCCTTGCGGAAAGCCCGAGTAGATCGTTTAGCGGTATTAATATTATCTCCGAGACTTCTGTTTCATTGGGATTGGGAAGCGCATTTCTATCAACCATGCCTATAAAAGGCGTAATGAGGAAATCGCTTGTGTAAGCCATTTCTTCCGGTAGTTCTGATATTATCTCGATTAACTCCCTGGAAATGCGTATTTCTTCTTCTGTTTCCCTCAGAGCAGTTTCATAAGGGGTTTCTCCTTCCTCCATTTTCCCGCCCGGGAAGCAGATTTGCCCACTATGATAAGGCAAATTAGGATTTCTAAGGGTTAATATCAAGTTAAGTTTATTTCTTCGGATAATGAAAGGGATCAAGACCGCGGCTTTCTTGACACTCTTTTTCATAACATATATTATACTCCAAAGGAGGTGGAGAATCATTGAAAGTTGGGTTAGTGCAAGTTTATACGGGGAATGGAAAGGGAAAAACAACTTCGGCTTTGGGCTTAGCTATGAGAGCCGTGGGGCATGGCTTTAAGGTAATAATGATACAGTTTATGAAGGGTAGAGTTAATTACGGCGAACTTGAGAGTGCGAAAAGGCTGGGGATCGAGATTGTGCAATTTGGAAGACCTACATTTGTTAATAAAGAAAATCCAGATCCTATTGATGTTGAGGAGGCTCATAAAGCTCTCTCTTTTGCGAAAGAGGTTTTAAAAAAGGGCGATTATGATATGGTTATACTTGACGAGATCAATGTCGCTCTTGACTTCAATCTTATTCCGCTGAAGGGCCTTCTTGAGCTTATTGATAGTAAGCCAGATTCGGTGGAGCTCGTCTTAACCGGTAGGTATGCGCATTCTAAGGTCATTGAGAGAGCCGATCTGGTTAGTGAGGTAATAGAGGTAAAGCATCCTTATATGAAAGGCGTGGAGGCAAGGAAGGGGATAGAATATTAAGGTTATAGAGCTTGACAGGGAGAAGGATATACATGGATGGTGGCGATGGAAGTACAGATCTTGCAGAGGGGAAAGATTTCTTCTCAATCCGTATGCCGGGTGCTCGATAGGCTGTTTCTTCTGCTATTCGCGAGCTCTTCCTGGATTTCACGGAAGAGCCTTTTCAGAAGGAGCTGTTTATGTCTGGAGTAAGTTTGCTGAGGGAGTGGCAAAGAGGCTTGACAAGCTTCTTTTCTCGCCGGCGGGTTATCTATCTCCAACGAGTGATCCCTTTCAACCGGTGAATGAGAAATATAGGCTTTCTGAGAAAATAATAAGGGTCTTTGTTGAGAGAAATCTTCCACTGGTGGTTGCTACTAAGGGGAGGGTGAGCGAGGAGGCGATTAGACTGCTTTCTGAGCAGAGAGACACCGTTCTTGAGTTTAGTCTTCTCAC
This sequence comes from Synergistota bacterium, assembly GCA_021159885.1. NCBI lineage: Bacteria > Thermotogati > Synergistota > Synergistota bacterium. The sequence goes on from JAGHDO010000028.1 coordinate 4,013, forward strand.
CTTAAGGGAGGATGTCAGAAGATTTCTTTCCCCTGGGGGGGCAAGCGTAAGTGAAATCCTTTCCTTGATTGAGAGGGCGTCGAATTATGGCATACATACCGTTTTAAGAGTGGATCCCGTTTTGCCATGGGTTAATGATAGGGAGGAGGATATATATAATCTAATCAGGGAAGCTAAAGAAAGAGGAGTAAGACACATTGTCCTTTCCTGTCTCGATATACCCCTTTCCATAAAAGAGCTCATTTTGAGGGCGTTAGCGTCATTTGCTCCCTCTTTGCTAGATAAGTATAGAGATCTTTATATTGAAAGAATGCGAAATTCACTTCACGCTCGAATTGAGTATAGAAAAGCGCTGTTCTCGAGAGTAAGGGATATGGCGACATCGCTTGGTATAACGTTTTCGCTGTGCATGGAATTTGATGGGAAGGGTTTAGATTTAAACCGGCTTTATGCTACCTCGGTGAACTGTGAGGGAAAGGGAATACCAATATACTTCAGGAAGGGTGAGGTTTTTGAACCACTTCCCTGCTCTAACGAGGGAGCGTGTCTTACATGTCATAATCCCATTTGTGGGCTTGAAGAGCTTGCTATGAAAGGAAAAGCAAAGTATTTTTCCTATTCCGATTTCAGGAGGTTCAGTCGCATTGGAAGAATGGGTTCAATTTTTAGGTCATGCAACTCTGTGGCTAAGAATTAAGGGACTTAGCTTACTCACCGATCCGATAGCTAAAGTCGTTTGGGGGAATGCTTCCTTAGGGAGGTTCTTTAACGAGATAGAAAAAAGCTTTCCCATAGATGTGGTATTGATTTCTCATACTCATAGAGATCACATGGATCTTCCTACGCTCAGAAAGATAAAAGCCAAGAGGGTCGTTCTACCTAAAGGAACTTCTCGATTTCTACCACCGGAATTGATGAGAAGTGCGATAGAGCTTGGGAAGTGGAGCTCCGTTAGGATCGGAGGCGTAAAGGTTACTGCGGTTCCTTCCAAGCACTTAAGCTGGAGATCTCCATATCCCTTTTTTCTTCCTGCGTTGGGGTTTATCGTGGAGTCTGGGGATTTAAGCTTTTATTTCGCAGGAGATACGGGTTTTAGCGAGAGACTTTTTAAAGTCATAGGAGAGCGTTTCAAGATAGATGTAGCCTTTCTGCCTGTAGGTCCTGCTCTTTTCTTCTTAAGATGGTATCATCTTTGTGCGAGAGATGCTATAAGAGCATGCGATCTTCTCGGGGCGAAGGTGTTCGTTCCAATACACTGGGGTGTGGTTAAAAGCATGAGTGGAGATTCTGCGAGAACTATCAAAAAGATCCTGGAGATATCCCCGCCAACCTTAAGGCTTCTTCACGTTGGTGAAAGAGTTTCCTGGAAAGAGCTTATAGAAGGGGAAAGGGCAGGGGGTGAAGCCGCCCCTGCCCTTAGGTCCCCTTAAGGAGGTTTAGTATCGAAGCGGCGTTGCTTCTTTTCTGATTTAGCATCAGGAGACCGGTTTGTTGAAGAATTTGATTGATAGTTAGGGCTGAAACTTCCTGCGCTACATCTGTGTCTCTGATTAGAGATTCGGCAGCCGTTAAGTTGACCGAGGCTACACCGAGTCTACTTATCTCGGAAGCGAGTCTATTCTGTTGAGCTCCGAGGTCGGTTCGCTTCGATGTTATCTTCTCCTGTGCCTTGTCGATGGCTCTCAGGGCGGTTTCATCCCCCAGTTTGACGTTGGTAAGTCCAAGGTTATCGACGTTCATATCGCTTATGACAGGTCGATTGTTGAATTTGGTGTTTTCTGCGATGTTGTTGAGCTCTTCCTTAAGCTGGTTAAACTCCTTTTCTATGGCTTGTCTGTCTTCCTCCGATAGAGTACCGTTGGTGGCTTGAACGGCAAGCTCTCTCATTCTCTCGACTATGTCGTTTTGAGATCCGAGGGCTTGATCAGCAACCTGGATTCTGGAGATCTCATCCTGATAATTTCTCATTTGCTGCATCATTTCAGCAAGCTGAGCTCTCATGCTTTCCGAGATGGCAAGCCCTGCTGCGTCATCTGCAGCTCTGTTAATACACATCATACTGCTTAAGCGCTCGATGTTTTTGGTGAGGCGCTTCTGAGTTTCCTCGAGGAAGATACCCTTCCGTGGAAACAGGGGTTCAGACCCTATCCTCATGATGCTTCACCCCCTCCCTTCCTTGGGTAAAAACCCCCTTCTTAACTAATTATACCACCTTTTTCGAGTTTTTGAATAATTTTCAGCCGGACTTTGACATCAAGCTTTGTTTTAAATATAATATATCTTGGGTTTTTAAGCTTTTTAGATGGGGGTGGTAGACTTGAGGAAGCTATTTGTCTTGCTTGTGGCGGTCAGCTTGGTTATTAGCTTTTGTGCATCCGCTTTTGCGACAACGAAGTGGATCGCTAATTCGGTTTGGCCTCCTAAGAATCATCATAGTATAGGCCTTAACATGTTTGCTAAGAAGGTTAAGGAGAGAACTGGTGGTAAGCTTATCATCAAGGTCTATGTGGGAGGTGCGCTTGGATATAAGGGCCCAGAGCTACTTAAAGTTGTTCGCGATGGACTTGTGCAGGTATCGGACATGCTCTTCAGTGGAGTTGCCGGAGATGAACCCGTTTTTGGAGTTACGACTTTGCCTTTCCTTGTGTGTGGTTTTAAGGAAGCCAGGCTTCTCATGGATATTGGCAGACCTTACTTTGAGGAGCTTACCCAGAAGAAATGGAATCAGAAAATACTTTATACCGCACCCTGGCCTCCAGCCGGACTCTGGACGAAGAAGCCTGTGAAATGCGTTGCGGATATGAAGGGGTTAAAGACCAGGACATACGACAAGAATGGCGCTTTGGTAGTAAAGGCTACGGGGGGGACTCCTTATGCTCTTCCATTCAGCGAGGTTTATTCTGCTCTGGCTACTGGATTGATTGATTCGGTTATAACTTCTACTCCTACCGCGGTTGACGGTAAGTTCTGGGAGGTCTTGAAATACTTTGAGAGGATAAACATAACGCAGGCAGCCGATATGGTTAACGTTAATCTTAGAGCGTTTAACAAGCTTGATAAGGATACTCAGAAGGTTCTTCTTGAAACGGGTAAGGAGATGGAGAGCTACATGTGGAACTGGGTTGAGAAGCTCGATAAGGAAAAGGAGAAGGAGTGTAATGAGCATGGCATAGTTTCTATACCGGTTTCTGAGGAATTTATGAACGAGCTCAGCAAGATTACGGAGAAGATTAGGAAGGATTGGCTTAAGACTGCTCCTCCTCAGGCGAAGGAGATATACCACAAGTTCCTTGAGAAGGTTGGAAGGAAGGATTAGAAATCTGTCTCTTTAAGAAATTTTGAAGCGTTAAGGGGTCTCTCTCGATTCTTAAGAGGGAGACCCCTTAAAGAATAACTGGAGGAGGTTTGGGGGATGAAAAGGTTGATAGCGTTTAGTGATAAGCTTTCCAATTTTGGTGGAAACCTTTCCGGGATAATGATGCTCATAGGTTTGATTCTGGTAGTTTCAGAAATTTTGGTTAGAGGGCTCTTTAGTAGAACTTTGTATATCACCGAGGAGTATACGGGATATCTAATGGCGGGGCTTACTTACGTTGCATTGGGTTATACGCTTAAGGAAAAGGGACATATAAGGATGACGTTTCTTTTAACCCATCTTTCTGAGCGCGGTAGACTGGTACTCGAAATGATTTGCTTTACTATCGGATTTGCCTTTTCCGTGGGGCTTACCTATGTTACTTTTATGTTTTTCTGGGATTCCTTGGTAAGTGGATCGAGATCTATGCAGGTTTCGGGTACGCCACTTGCCATACCTCAGTTTTTCTTGCCCTTAGGGGCTTTTATAATGGTCCTTCAGTTTCTTGCAGAATTTCTGAAAGCTTTAAAGGCATTTAGAGGTAAATTAGGCGACAAGAGCGAAAATTAAGGGGGGATAGTCGTGGACACTCTCTTCGCAAGCACGCTCCTCGTTCTTGGACTTCTCGGCGTTCTTCTCGTAAGTAGCGTTTGGGTGGGCACTGCTCTTTTCCTCGTGGGGCTTGCTGGATTTTATTTCTTTCTCGATGTTCCTATGGGGACGATCCTCGCTAACGTTGCTTGGAATAGCACGAGTGGTGCTACCATGTTTGCTCTTCCCCTTTTTGTATGGATGGGGGAGATCCTCTTCAGGAGCAGGATTTCTGAGAACCTATTTACGGGTCTTGCTCCTTGGCTTGATGCGATACCGGGCAGATTGATTCACGTAAACGTTTTTGCAAGCGCTATCTTTGCAGCGGTAAGCGGATCATCCGCTGCGACGACTGCTACCGTTGGGAAGATTACGCTTCCAGAGCTATTTAAGAGAGGGTATGATAGAACCCTTGCTATAGGCTCTCTTGCCGGTTCTGGAACCCTTGGTTTTATGATTCCTCCCAGCATGATGATGCTCGTTTATGGGATACTTGCAGATGTGAGTATAGGGAAGCTCTTTATAGCGGGGGTTATTCCAGGACTTATAATAGCTTTTATGTTCAGTGCTTATATAATGTTGGTCAGTGTTAAGAATCCCCATGTTGCTCCTCGAGCGCAGAGTAGCTATACCTGGGGTGATAGGATAAGGGCTATTCCTAAGATAGCTCCTGCGGTTATACTTGTGATAATAGTTTTAGGAAGCATATATACCGGATGGGCTACTCCAACTGAGGCGGCGGCAGTCGGAGTGGTAGGTTCTTTCTTCTTTGCTTGGCTTATAAAGAGCCTCGATAGAAGAGTTTTTAAGGAAGCCTTAAGGGGTGCGGTTAAGACGAGCTGTATGATAATGTGGATAGTTTGTGGCGCGACCTTTTTCTCCGTCGCAGTGGGATATCTGGGGATAACCCAAGGAATAGCCCAGTATGTGAGTAGTCTTGGACTATCCCGCTATACTCTCATAGCCATACTATCTATCATGTATCTTATCTTAGGCTGTCTCGTAGACGGTTTTTCCATGATAGTTATGAGCCTTCCTATAACGCTTCCGTTGATTAAGATGGCGGGTTTCGATCCTATATGGTTCGGGATCTATCTTGTAATAATGATTCAGGTGGCTCAAATAACTCCACCGGTGGGTTTTAATCTCTTCGTGATAAAGGGGCTGATAGGTGATGAGCTTACTACTATAGCTAAGGCTGCACTGCCATTTTTCATTATGCTTTTCATAGCAACTGCTCTTATAACCGTTTTTCCGAAGCTGGTTTTATTCTTGCCAAGCATGATGGTGAAGTAATTTTTCCTGAAGGGGGTGATGCAATGAGCTATCCAAGATACCTTCCTATGGGAGATAGAGCCTTCCTCGTGAGGTTTGGAGATGGGATTTCGGAGGAGCTCAACAGAAAGGTCAGATCCTTGGCCGTTTTGCTTGAGAAGAATCCCATAATCGGTGTGGAGGAGCTCGTCCCCACCTATAGATCTTTAATGATATGTTATAATCCTCTCAAGATTTCCCCTGAGGAGCTTGAAGGAGCCCTTAAAGATCTCGTAGAGGAAATTGAAGATGTGGAGCTTCCCGAGTCCCGAATTATAAAAATTCCCACGGTTTATGGAGGTAAGTATGGCCCAGATCTGGAGTTCGTAGCGAAGTATCATGGCTTGACTCCAGAAGAAGTCATAGAGCTTCATGCTAATAAGGATTACCTCGTTTATATGCTTGGCTTTACGCCAGGGTTTACCTTTCTTGGAGGACTTGATGAGAGGCTCCACACCCCCAGACTCTCGACTCCGAGAAAGAGGGTTCCAGCGGGTTCAGTCGGTATAGGAGGGAAGCAGACGGGGGTTTATGCGGTTACCTCTCCTGGTGGATGGAGGCTCATAGGTAGGACTTACGTTAAGATATACGATCCCGATAGGGATCCCCCTATCTTAGTTAGAGCTGGTGATTATATGAGATTCGTTCCCATAGATGAGGAGGAATTCCTGTCTAATTGGAAAGGGGAACTCGAATTCGCAGAATCGGTTGAGGAATAGGAGGTGTGAGCGGTTTTGATAGAGATAATATCTCCGGGATTGCTGACCACGGTTCAGGATCTGGGGAGGTTTGGTTTTCAAGCGCAGGGTATTTCTACAGCAGGTGCGATGGATGAGTTTGCTCTGAGGGTTGCAAATGCCCTTGTTGGAAATCCTCAAGGCGAGGCGTGCCTTGAGATAACGCTTTCAGGTCCCTCTATATCGTTTGAAGACGATGCCATAATAGCCATAACGGGCGGCGATCTTGGTCCATGCGTTAATGGCAATTCAATTCCCATGTGGGAAAGCGTTTATGTAAGGAAGGGAAGCGTGCTCTCGTTTTCCGGGATAAAATGGGGTGCGAGAGCTTATATAGCATTTCAAGGTGGGATTCTCGTTGAGAGGGTTATGGGGAGCAAATCTACGGATCTTAAGGCAAGGATAGGGGGTATAGGTGGGAGAGCTTTAAAGAAGGGGGATAAGATTGGAGTGGGGCTCCCGTTGGATAGATCGGTTTTGGGTAGAAGGTTCCCCCGCGAGCTTTTGCCTCCTTATTCGAATTCCCCCGTTTTAAGGGTAGTTCTTGGTCCTGAAGATGATCACTTTACGCAGGAAGCCATTGATAGCTTTTTCTCCCAGATCTGGGTTGTGGGGGACAGGGCTGATAGAATGGGATATAGGCTTGAGGGAGAACCTTTGAAGCACAGTGAGAAGGGAGCTGAGATAATATCAGACGGAATTGCTCTGGGAAGCGTTCAGGTGCCTAAGGATGGCAAACCGATAGTTCTCCTTAAGGACAGGCAAGCGGTTGGAGGATACTCCAAGATAGCAACCGTGATATCCGTCGATATACCCCTTATAGCTCAGCTTAAAACGGGAGATAAACTCTCCTTTAAGGAAATCTCTCTTAAAGAAGCTGTTAAGGAACTTGAGGAGAGGGAGAGACTCTTATCTTCTATGTCTTGGGGAGGGGCATTAAGGAGAGCTTCATATAGGATAAGAATCGGAGGAGAGGAGGTTATCGTGGAAGTTGAGGAACTATGAGCATAAAGTCTAAGATAGCCCTTCTTATAGGGCTAATCTCTCTGCTCGTTGTGGCTCTTATGGGCTATATTTCGTATGAGCAGAGTGTAAGGCATATAGAGACCTTGCTTCAGAGAGAAGCTGTTGATGCTTTGAAAAAGGTTTCTATGCTTCCCTCGATGATCTCCCGGATATACATGGAGCATACCAAGATATTCTCCGGGGGAATAATAGATGAGCTCAAGCGTCTTCTTGAAGTGGCGTCTGCGGTTGTCGATTTGGGACTCGTGGGCGAGAAAGAGAAGTTTATCTCTCTTCTCGAGTCTTTGAAGATCAAGGGTGGAGGTTTTTTCCTTATCGATTCCTCGGGGAAACCCTTCTGGAAATCGAGAGGGGCAAAAGATTTGCTTACCCCTGATGTTGATCTCCCAAACGCTCTTTTAACATATGGGGGATGGCAGAGATACGCTTCTGAAAAAGGGGCAAAAGTAATAGCTTGGAAAAGCCTGAGAAGCTGGGATTGGGTAATTGCAATAATTGTTTCTCAGGAAGAGTTTTCTTCCTTCCGCAGAGAGAAGTTTATGAATTCGCTTAGGAATATCCTTTTTGAGATTTTAAGATCGCTATCATTTGGCAAAAGAGGCTATATGCAGATGTTTCTTCCAAGCGGTAAGCTGATACTTTCTTCGAAAGCCTCTCTTGATCCAGATGATGTTCCTCGCAGTCCGTTCGTTAAGAAAGCTCTGGTGGGTGCCAGCGGAGCTTTCTTTTATGATTGGAAAGGGGAGCGTAAGTTAAGGGCTTTCCTTCAGATTAAGGTTCCTTGGGCTCCCGAAGGGAGGATACTGGTTCTTACCGCTTATGTGTCCGATTTCGTTGGCTTTCTTCCATCCTCGCTTATGCTTAGACTGACGATTCTCGGTGTCGTTCTATTTCTGGGGCTCTTTTTCCTGATTTACCTTTATCTTAACGGCAGGGTTTTTTCCGTTCTTTCCGATTTCTCCGATGGACTTGATAGTTTTATGAGAGGGGATTATCGGTATAAGATGAGAAGGGTTGGTGAGCTTGAATTAGATGAAATTATCGATAAGTTTAACGTTCTTGGAGAAACGCTGAGTTTTCAAAGAGATGAGCTTGAAAGCGCTTATGCGGAGCTTTCTGCTATAAATCTCGAGCTTGCCAAAAACAGAGAAGAGCTTGAGGCTACATATTCTCAGCTTAAGGCTTATGCTTCCAGCCTTGAAAGGCTTAACTTAGAGCTTTCAAGGAGCAACGAGATCCTGAGGATGATTTTCTCATCGAGTGAGAAGCTTCTCGTTGTGTCTGAAACGGAAGAGCCGTGGGAAGGAGTATATAGTGTCCTTAAGAGATTTTATGAGGATGTTGATCTTGGGATTTATGAGCTTTCTGATGGGGAGAGGTGGTTCGTTAGAAAAGCGGGTGCTGGTGAAGATAGGATTTCCGCTGAGGAGGGCGTCTGGGAAAAGCTCGTTAAGGATGGAAAACCCGTTATGCTGAGCGGAGGCGGGGAAAGCTTTGAGCGTGGGGAAGAAGCCCTGGATATAACCAAGCTTATGGTGCCGATACAGTTCAGGGAGAGGATATATGGTCTTATACTTCTCGTTTCAAAGAGGGAAGACCTTTTGACGCAGGTAGATCTTGAGCTTATATCGATGCTCGCTAATCTCGTTGGGGTTTCAATAGCAAATAGACAGTACTTTAACTCGGCTCTTAAGAAAGCCAGAAGGCTTAAAGCTCTCGCCGAAGTTTCTGAGCTAATCACATCGAGTGTAGATTTAAGAAAAGATTTCGATGCGATAGTCAAGAGCGTTGCGGATAAGGTTGGCTTCGATTCCCTTGAGATTTTGCTGAAGGAGGGAGATCGCTTAAGGAGGGTATCGGGTATAGGAGACGTTGCTTCGATAGATTACGGTGATGAGGGATGGGATATAAAGAGGGGTGTAACCGGCTGGGTAGCCCGTCATGGCAGGGGGGCTTTCGTTCCAGATGTGAGTAAAGATCTAAGGTACGTGGGTCTGCTTGAGGGAATTAGAAGCGAAATAGCTGTTCCTATAAGGGGAGATGGGAAGGTATATGGCGTTATAAATGTGGAGAGCACGCGTGAGCTTACGTTTGATGATTATGAGGTTTTAAGCGTCCTTGGCAGACATATAGGTGTGGCTTTAAGAAAGGAAGAGCTATTCCATGAAATAGCTGAGGAGGCGAAAAGATTCAGATTTCTGTATGAAGTTGCTTACAGGCTTAGTACGCTTGAGCCGTTAAAAAGCATACTTGAAGACGTTTGTGAAAGGATAGCGGAAGAAAAACAGCTGATTGATGTTGGAATAGCCGTGTATAACGAGCGCAACGATGCCTGGGATTTCCTTGCAGGTAAGGTGGGAAGGCTCGTATCCGATCAGGTTCTTCAAAAGCTGAGAGAGGGTAAGGGACTTGTTAAGAGAGCCCTTAACGGTAGAAAGGTAATAAACGTGGGAGATGTGTTTCAAGATCCCTCTTATATAAAGATATTTGATGAAACGCGTTCAGAGCTGATTACGCCTGTGAGGGTGGGTGAGAAGGTAATTGGAATACTGAATGTCGAGAGTCCGAGGCTAAATGATTTTACCAAGAAGGATGAAGAGTTCTTTGAATCGCTCGCCAGTCTCATAGGGCTTGCCATTATAAGGGACAGGCTTATAGAGGATCTGAGGCTTCAGACCGAACGGCTTAAAGCTCTCGTCGATGTCTCTCGAAAGATTATTTCTGTCTATGAGAGAGAGAAATTCTATAAGTATCTCTGTGATACCCTATTTGAGAAGCTTAGATATGGTTCTGTTGCGTACTATGAGATAGATTGGGGAAGAGAGGAGGCGATCTTCAAAGCAGGGAGTGGGATACTCGAAAGGGCGCCTGAGAAGGTAAAGGTTCTAAAGGTGAGGAAGACCGGGATTCTTGGGTATGTGGCTCTCACGGGTGAGGCTTTGAATCTCCCAGATGTCGATAAAGATTCGAGATTCTTTAAGGTTCTTGAGATAACGAAATCCGCCATAGCGGTTCCAGTTAAAGTCGGAGAAAAGGTACAGGGAATAATTCTTATTACGGATCCGTTTCCTAACGCCTTTTCATCCTCGGATGAGGAGCTTTTGATCTCGGTTGCTAATCTGGCGTCATCCGTTCTCAAGGGAATCGAGTATAGAGAAGCCATACAGAGTAAGACCGATAGAATGAATCTTCTCTATAACCTTTCTCTTAGGCTATCTCAGGCGATCGATGAGGAAGAGGTATATAGCGTGGTTATCAATTTCCTTGGGAAGGGTGCTAAATATTCATATGTTACGTTACAGGTTGTAAGAGGCAATGAGCTTATTTTGAAAAGAACGTTCCCAGAAGGGAGTTGGACGCTTAAGAGGATAAGGTTTGGTCAAGGCATAACGGGATGGGTTGGACTCTATGGGGAAACGGTTCTCGTTAACGATGTATCAAAGGATCCGCGCTATATTCCCGGAGCTCCTAACGTTAAAAGTGAGCTTGCAGTGGCGGTAAAGGTGAGAGGAGAAGTTAGAGCTGTTTTGAACCTTGAGAGCGATAGGGTAGGAGCCTTTACCGATGAGGATAGGTGGCTTCTTGAAGCAGTTTCGACCTCCATGGGCGTTGTCATGGAGAGGCTTGAGTATCTTAAGGAGCTTGAGGAGAATCTTTTCGCTACAACTCTTGCTCTTGCAAAGACAATAGAGTATAAGGATCCTTATACGAGAGGGCATTGTGAGCGGGTTATGGAGCTCTCGGATAGGCTTGCAGCACGGATAGGGCTTTCTGAGGCCGACAGGAAGAGGATAAGGTATGCCGCCATTTTGCACGATATAGGCAAGATAGGAGTCCCCGGGAGGGTGCTTAATAAACCTGGAAAGCTCACGGATGAGGAGTTTGAGATGGTTAAGAAGCATTCTACACTCGGTGAGGAGATACTAAAGGGGGTTCCTTTCTTTAAGGATATAGCTCCCTTGGTGCGCTGGCATCATGAGAGATGGGACGGTAAAGGATACCCTGACGGGCTTAAGGGATACGAGATTCCTCTTGAAGATCGCGTCATGTCTATAGCAGATGCGTATGATGCTATGACATCGGATAGACCTTATAGGAAAGCCCTTCCAAAAGAGATAGCCATAAAAGAGATAGAGGATGGGAAGGGGAAGCAGTTTGATCCCCTACTTGCTGAGGAGTTTTTAAGAATGCTTAAGGAGGGTGATGTCAATGAGGGTAGATCTAAACAGTGATATGGGCGAGAGCTTTGGAAGGTATAAGCTGGGGTATGATGAGGAGGTGTTGAAATATGTGTCCTCTGCTAATATAGCCTGTGGTGCTCACGCTGGCGATCCATTAGTGATGGAAGAAACCGTTAAGTTTGCGCTGGAAAACGGCGTTGCTGTTGGAGCACATCCAGGTTATCCAGATCTTCAGGGCTTTGGCAGGAGAAGCCTCGCCATGTCTCCGAATGAAATAGAGGCTTTTGTGCTTTACCAGCTTGGAGCTTTATCTGCTTTCGTTCAAAGTCATGGAGGTAAACTACGTCATGTTAAGCCTCATGGTGCTCTTTATATAGATGCTTATAAAGCTGCTTCCGCTGGCGATGAGAGCATATGCAGAGCCATAGGTAACGCGGTTAAGAGGTTTGATCCCTCCTTGATACTTGTTGGACTTGCTGGTTCGAAGATGGTTGATATATGGAGAAGAATGGGACTTAAAGTTGCAGAGGAGGTCTTTGCAGACAGGGCATATAATCCCGATGGTACATTGGTTTCTCGATCCAAGCCTGGTGCCGTTATAAAGGATCCCGATGAGGTGGTTAGGCGGGTTATAAAAATGGTCAAAGATAAGGAGATAGTGGCTATTGATGGAACCGTTATTAAGGACTTTTCGTTTGATACCATATGTGTTCATGGGGATACCCCAACTGCTGTTGAACTCGTGAGGAGAATAAGAGAGGCTTTTGATAGAGAGGGCATAGAAGTGAAACCGATGGAAGTGTGATCTTTATTTCTCGAGTGTGAGGCCCTGAAAGCCATATGGCTTTCAGGGCTTTATTTTTTAGAAAAATTTTTTCTTTAGCAAAACCACCTCTTTTTCTCCATCTATATAGATGGAGGGAGGTGATATGAATGGCAAGTTATGTGGATGCTCTCGCTCGTCTCTCTATCAGGGTTCTTGAGAATGGTTCAAGGAGAACCTACTCGTGGAATGGAGTGAAACCCAACGTATCTGCAGATGACCTTAACGCTGTTGCTGACACTTTAATGAGCTTTTCTAATTCTACTGTTCAGGGAAAACTTCTTGTGAGAAATCTTAATATAGTTTAAGGAGGTGAGAAGCTTTGAGGTATCTTCATATGTATTTTCGCAATGCTGATGGTAGAAGAGTAAGGATAACGGTGAGGAACGCACGTGATGGGATAACTTCCGAAGAGGTTTCAAATGCAATGGATGTAATTCTTTCCAAGGATGTTTTCTCCCCCTCTTTGGTCTCGGCTCTTGAAGCGGAGATAGAAGAGAGAACAATAACCGAGCTTTAAACCCTTATCTGATTGGGATCCCCCAACATTAAGGGGGATCCCAATCAAGCCCTTAGGTGGAAGGAGGTGCATTTTCTTGAACGATATAAGGTTATCTCCTCACTTTTCTTTAAAGGAGTTTGAATGCCCCTGTTGCAAGTGCGTAAGGCTTGATGAAAAGCTGCTTGCAAAGCTTGAGGCCTTACGGGTACTGTGGGGAAAAAGTATCGTTATAACAAGTGGTTATAGATGTGAAAGGCACAATAGGAAGATCGGCGGAGCAAGAAATTCACTTCATATGAAAGGAAAAGCCGTTGATATAAAGGTTCCCGAGAGGGAACAAGGGAAAATACTAACTCTTTGTAAGTTGCTTGGCCTGAGAGTTATCCCGTATGGAAGGAGAAATTTCGCTCATATCGATATAGGGGGTGATAAAAATGGATGTTTATCAGGTTATATCAAATCTGGGATTTCCAATAGTTTTAAGCTTTTATCTTTTAGTCAGGCTGGAGCGGGAGATGAGAGAGCTAAAAGAAGCCATCTATTCTTTGACTCAGACAATAAAGGAGGTGTCTTAGAAAGTGAGAGTAAAAACCGTTCAGGCTATCTTTAGCATTCTTAGGGATCTTGAGCCAGTCGTTCTCGATATTTCCGCGTTTCTTGAGAAGGGAGAACACAGCGAGCTGGAGAAGTTAGCCGATAACATATTGAAGCTCGTAAAAAAATACGGCATTGATATGCCGATTCCAGATTTTGTTTTAAAGTGGCTCATCTGTGAGCTGACTGAGAGGCTTTTCATATCTCTTGACAAATTAAGGGGAGCATGCTATAATCCGAATTGAAGATATGAGAATGATTATCAATTTGGGGGTGATAGATTATGTGGGGTTTCGGAAGAGGATGGGGAGGAGGTTTTGGTAGAGGCTGGGGAATGGGATATGGAAGGTTCATGGGAAGAGGGAACCCATATCCCTTCTGCCGGTTCTACCCTTGGCTACCGCGAGGCTGGTGGCGGACCGGAATGGCGCCATACATGGCTGCTCCCTATTATTACTATAGACCCCCGATGACCTATGCCCCATACTATTGGTAGGATCGCCTTTGAGGGGCGCTTCCCTTAAAGGAAGCGCCCCTCAAAACTATAAGGGGGAGGGTGATGTTCAATGATAGTCATAACAGCGAGCGGAAATACGCTGGATTCGACAGTCGATCCAAGATTTGGAAGAGCCCCGTATTTTATCTTCGTTAACCCAGAGGATATGTCTTATACTGCGGAGCCTAATCCTGCAGCTGGTGCAGTTGGAGGAGCGGGAATAAGTGCTGCTCAGCATGTCTTGAGCAAGGGGGTAAGTGCAATTATAACGGGAAATCTTGGCCCTAATGCGTGGGGTGTGCTTTCCAGTTCTGGAATAAGAGTTTTTCAAGCTCCGCCGGGGATTACCGTGAGAGAAGCGGTTGAGATGTTCCGTAATGGTGAGCTCCCTCCGCTCCAGGGTGGTGTCCCGGGTATGGGCATGGGTCCTGGTATGGGTAGAGGCATGGGTATGGGTAGAGGCATGGGAAGAGGAATGGGAAGAGGACGCGGTATGGGTATGGGAAGAGGTATGGGACGTGGTGGTGGAGGTATGGGACGTGGCGGTGGAGGAGGAAGGGGTTTCTTTTAAAGCTCCTCCCTCTTCTTCCTTAGATAAGAATCTGTTAGAAGATCCGCTATAAAAGTTGATATAAGGGCCGGTCCGAATGGACTAAGCCCGAAAAGCTCAAAGGCAAAGATGGCGCAGCCTATAGGAGCGCTAACCGTTCCTGCAAGGGTCGAAGTTGCAGTGAGAGCGATAAAGAGTTTTTTTTGCGCTGGGTGAGCGATGCCTAATTGATAGAGGATGAGAAAGAGCCCTCCACCGGTTAGTGCTCCGGTTATAAGAGCAGGTCCTATCATTCCTCCGCTTCCTCCAGCGCCAACATAGGTTCCGTTGGCAATGATTTTCCCCCCCGCGGTAGCGAGCATTATGAGAGCTAAGATGATGAGGGGGAAGTTTTCTTCCTTTCCTCCAAATGGAATTTGTGCCATCTTGTTATGGATTTTCATCTCCTTCGCTATGAGCACGTTCTCAAGTCCGTATCCCAAGAAGTTTGGAAATAGGTTATTGTTTTCATAATCGCTCTTTATGGATATGTGAGATGGCTTTATGGAAAAAAGCTTTCCATCAGTGATGTTTAAAAGCCCCCATGCTGTAAAGGCGATTATCGCGGATGCCATAACGGGAAGGAGAAATTTTCTCTGGATTGAGGTTCTTTTTCTCAGTTTTTCTATCTTTTCATAATACCTCACAAAGAGGTACGATGTTATTCCTCCCATCAACCCAAGCAGGGGAAACAGCGCATAGTCCCTTAGCGCAGGCGTATAGTGGTTTAATCCGAATATCGGGATATCTCCGAATACTACGAGTGAGACGAGGGCTCCTAAGATTCCTGCCCCCTCTGCATAAATAAGATCTTCTAAGCTCACCTTTCCAGTGTAAAGCTTTTTTCCATATATGGCTTCGACGGAGAATATTCCCGCTCCAAAGGGAGCCTTAAGAACCGCTCCTATCCCAGCTGAGATTGCCATAAGGGAGAGTCTTGGATTCATTCTTTTAAAAATGAAGCAGGAAAAAAGGTGTCCAATTCTACCAGCGGGGCCAACGAGGCCTCCACTATTGCATAAACCTATTCCTATTATCTGGGCGAATGCTTTAAGCAAAAGGGACCTTCCAGGCATAGGGGGAAACTTGTCGTTTAATATTTCCTCTGCAGTTATATCGAGACCAGGTCCCCATGCATGTGCTTCCCTTAAGTTTCTTTTCCATATGGGAATACTAACCATGAGGGCTCCGACGGGAGGGAAAACGACCAGAAGGAAAGGTTTCTCCCTTATGATGCCAAAGCAAAGATTTTCCAAGTTAAATATAGCAAGTAAAACGGCATCGGTTATTATGCCAACGGATATTCCAACAAATACGGTTTTAAGAATTTCCCTCAGTAATTTCATTTCAAGGAAGATTCTATCACGTAAGCATTTTCAGAGCAACACATTTGAGCTTGACATTTACTCCAGGTATATGGTATTCTTTTTATGAGACAATCTTGTATGCAAGGTGGTAGGCATGGATAGCGTGGTTGATTTGATTAAAAGGGGCATAATGACGGGTAAGTTCCTACCGGGGCAGAGGTTAAATGAGGTTGAGCTCGCTGAGGAGTTTGGTGTTAGTCGAACTCCGGTAAGGGAGGCTTTACGTGAGCTTGTTGCAAGTGGCCTTCTGGAATACGAGAAGCGCAGGGGCATAAGGGTTAAGAGGTACACGCTTGCAGAAATAAGGCAAGTATATGAGGTATGGTCCGAGCTTGAGGCCATAGCTGCCCGTCTTGCTGCATCAAGGAGAGATGATGTCGGATTAGCGAAGCTCAGAAGCAATCTCGATGAGCAGCGAAAGATGGTCTTAAGCGGAAACATAGATTGGAAGTATATAGAGCTAAATGATGAGTTCCATTTAGTTATAGCTCAGATGACCCAGAACCAGTTTTTTTATAGGATTTTGCGCAATATGAGAGAGCTCGTCAGGCTTTACAGACTTGGAAGCGTGGGATGTTTGGGAAGGCTTAAGGAATCGTTTGAGGAGCACATAAAAATATATGAAGCTATAAGGGATAGAGATCCAGAAGCTGCCTACAACATGACATTCGTTCACGTGAGGAATGCCTTCGCTTACATAGAGAGGCGTGAGGAGGTGCAGGAACTTGGTAGAGCCCTATGAGAAACTTAAAAGTAGCCCTTTCTATGTGAAGAGAACGCCCGAGGGAGAGCTTATAGCGGTTTTAGATCTTAAGCTTGATGGCAGGGGTTTGAAGCTTATACTGCCGAGATCTCGGGCTATAAAGAGGGGGGAAATTCATGAGGTAATCATTACAACGGAGGATGCTTCACCTGGTGAAGAAGTTGGATACGCCGTTTACGTTGGTTTCTGGGAAGCTTCGGTGGGAGGAATAGTTGAGGTTGGAGATGAGCTTTGGATAGGGGGGAAGAGAATAGGGGTTTTGCTTGGATTTGATGAAACACACTTTCCTAATCACTTAAATATGGTCTTCAGGGGAGAGCCTCTTACAGGTAAGGAGCGGGGGCTTTCTCTCGGAGACGAAGTTAAATTTAAGAGGAGGGAGGAGCAATGAGCGAAAAGAAGTTCAAGTTCAAACTTTACAGGCATCTGCAGGAAAGCATCCCGAAGATATACGAGGAAGCGAGAAAAGTGGCAGATGAGATAGGTATACCAAAAGATATAAGAGGTAAGTTTGGTTTAACTGGTGCCATATCAAGCTGTCACGGTTTGCTTACCCGCAAGGTTTCGAAGGCTATCGATGATGCTGCTCGTGAGGTAGTTCCAAATAAGGTTTATGATGAGGAAATAAGAGAGCTGGTTAAGAGCTATTACGGGGATGAATATGACGGGGTTGGGGTTAACACATGTGAGGCGGCACTCTGGCTCAGCTTTGATGTTTTAGTCAGCCCGCCATTTCAGGGCAGGGGGGATAAATACAGGGTGCGTTATATAGCCCCATATGAAAGGCACCTACATCATCAGGGAGGATATGGAAGACCTTTCCCTCCCAAATATAAGGATATCTTTGCGGACAGAGGTTGTACGGCTGGAGAGCTTGGGTTCTATGGAAAGAGACTGGAGAATCTGGATGTAATCTATGTTCCTCTTGAAGGTGCCAGATATGAAGTCCATGGAATAAAATATCATCCCGCTGTCCTCCTTAGCGAGGTAAAGCCTAAGAAATCGCTTGATGTTATAGCCAAGGTTGCTGAGAGACATGCTCCATTCCTGGGAGGATTCTCTTCGCTTGCTTACGATACTCCTGGATATGGATATGGAGTCAAGGATGAGGAAGGGACGCCGATACTCCAGAAGGGAATTGCTGGACTTGCTAAGGAGTTCAATGTACCGTACATAATGGATAATGCTTGGGGAATACCGTTTATAGGGGCGGATATAAGGCGGATAGGTGCTGATTTGATACTTTACAGTATGGATAAGGCGAGTGGAGCTCCCACAGTCGGATTGATCGTCGGGCGTGAGGAAGTGATGGTTCCCATAAGAAGAGCTCTTGGTACTCATGGGGATAGATGGGGAACCGGCGCGTCCCACGGGAAAGCTGCTTATGTGACCTTTGATCCGGGGAAGGAAGCGCTCGTGGGATTGATAGCTGCTCTTAAGGTTTTGCTGGAAGAACCGGACAAGTTTAAGAGGGTGGTGGATAAGCTTTACGATATAGTCGTGGAGGAATTCAATGGGATTCATCCCGCTTTAAGAAACGAGTTTAGTTTTGCTAAAAGCTATAACTCAGGGGCTGTGGAGATCAATTATGATAGAACGTGGAAAGATGGAATAGGTTTGCCAATCTTTTCTATTGAGGATATGTATTCGGGCACTAATATTCTTCAAAGCGGTCTCTCTCAAATGGGAATAATACCAACTATAGCTTATGACGCTAATATATTTGTATCGCCTGGACTCGGTACCACTGATGAGGATGGAGAACTGATAGAGGACAGAATGAGGCTTGCTATCAGAGGGTTGGTCAAGCTTATAGAAATAGTTGCCAAATATGCGGGATTGATATGAGCTGGAGGAATAGATTAATAGATGCCTTGGATATAGAGACCTTCTTTATAGCGAGAGATGAGGAAGAGGGAAGAAGCCTTCTTCTTAGCATGTTGAAGGAAATGGGCTTTAAAGATGTTGATTTAGTTTTCGCTCAAAAAAAGGGCATAGGTGTTAGAGTTAGAGGGCGCGCGTATGTCGCGCGCCCGGGTGAAAAGTATCTCTGGCTCGAGAGGGAAGATAAGGTTGGCTAAGGTTTTGCTTTTCCCGTTTGATCCCGTTCATGATGTTGCGTTAAAGATAATAAAAAGGCTCCTCTCTGAAAAAGGGCACGATGTATATCTTCTCCCTCCTGATATGCCTGAGCTGGAAGTAATAGAGGAGATTAAAAGAAGAAGACCCGATTTTCTTTTAATTTCAAGAACTATAAGCTACGATGCTGCAGAAAAGCTGGCACGCTTTATAGATCTTCTCGATGCTCAGGGTTTAAGGGAAAACATGAAGGTAGTAGTTGGAGGGAAAGCTATTACGCCGGAGCTTGCTGCGGAGCTGGGGTATGATGCGGGTTTTGGTGATGGAACAAGATGGGAAGACATAATTGCCTTCGTAGAAGAGGGGAAAATTGAAGAGGGAAGGGCTGATCGCATTAAATGCAAGGTTAGTCTAACGGATAGGTACACTTATGAGTTTCACGATGAAGCTATAGGGAAATTACTCGGTGAGATAGCCTCAGAGATAGTAGAATGGGCTTCTTCAAGGAGCTCTCCAGGTGTGGAGAGAGCAAAGCTTCGCGAGAGGATTTTGGGTGGAGAGAATTACCTACTCGATGAGTACCTTTCTTTATGTGATGATGCTGTGATAAACTATTATAGGCATGGAGTGGTCCCTCCGCATGTTAGGAAGCTCTCTTGCGAGGAAAAGGAAGAGCTTAGGGCTTTAGTCGATAGGCTAAAGGAAGAGAATGATCTTGAGGTTATATGTGAGGATAGAAGATTTCTCGTTTTCGCTCAGTATGGTACTGGCTGTCCTTTTATGGACATTGTTCACATAAAGGCGTGCGAAGCATGGGGAGCAGATGGTGTTATTCACTTCGATCCCTCTTGGGGGGCGAGAACTGAGGGGCTCCTCTCAGGGCTTTTATCTCATGAGCATGATGGATCCATAATTACATATGAGAACCTTGAAGCGATAAAGATGTCATTATACAAATCTACGATGTGGAATGTAAGGGCTCACAGGGGTCTTAATACGCCTGAGACTGCCCTCTACGCAGGCTATCTCGGTGCAGACCTGACCAAGATAAACATACC
>JAGHDO010000029.1 GCA_021159885.1 Synergistota bacterium
TACATGCACTGTGATGAAGGGAGAACTCAGCCAGATATTAAACTTGGTCAAAGAGATACACGAAGAGCTCATGAAAGAGGATATACCTCTCTTAGTGTGGGAGCTGAGAGCTGGAGAGTTTAAAGCCTAAAGCATATCAAGAAGCACGGGAATGCTCTTTTCCGCACCTATAGCCATTATATGAACGCCGTGAGCCAAGCCATATTCTCTTATCTTCTTTATAAACTCAGCAGATATTCTTAGCCCTTCCAGCTTGGGATCAGGAGCGATCTCAAGACGATATAGAATTTCCCTCGGAACTTTAACACCGGGGATCACTTCGCTAACGAATTTAGCGGATTTAAGGCTGCGCAGGGGTATTATCCCAAATAGAATTTTCACATTGAAATCAGACACAGCCTTTGAAAAATCTTCAGCGACTTTAAGATCATATACCGCCTGCGTCTGAAAGAATCGAGCGCCAGATTCTATCTTTTTTTCCATCTTTATCAACTCTACCTCTAATGGAGAAAAATTAGGATTCACGGTAGCTCCGAGATAAAAACGCGGCGGCTCTCCCCTAAGCTCGTTTCCGCTTAAATCCTTCCCCCTCATCAGCGAGGATGCTGCAAGAAGAATTCCAACAGAATCAAGATCGTAAACGGGCTTGGCCTGGGGATTATCCCCAAGAGTGGGATAATCCCCGGTTATAGCTAAAATATTTCGAACCCCAAGCGTATAAGCGCCAAGAAGCTCCGACTGTATGGCTATTCTGTTTCTGTCCCTTCCCGTCATTTGCATAACAGGCTCCGCTCCCTCGCTTAAAATAGCAAGGCAACCAGCAAGAGAAGAAAGTCTCATGGAAGCACCCTGACCATCCGTAACGTTAAAAACATCTATCTCTCCCTTAAGAAGCCTCACTATCTCCCTGAAACGGGTTAAATCAACTCCTTTAGGAGGACCAACTTCCGCGGTTATGACGAACTTTCCTTCATTAAGAAGCTTTTGAAGGTACGTCATTTACAACACCTCTCCGGAAAGAATATTTGCCGGGCTTAACCCTCAATGAGTGATCAAGCGGTGGAATTATCTTCCTGAATTCGTCAAGTCTCCCCATCTTTTTGAGCTTCTCGTATATCTCAAGCCATATGCATTTCATCTCAGGATTAGCCTCACAAAAGCCATCCTTAGCCCCACCACAGGGACCGTTAACCATCCCCTTAGGACACCGAGATATAGGGCACAAGCCCACACCGCTCGTAAGGAGACACTTTCCGCACTGGATGCATCTTTCCTCAAAGACTCCAAATCTCTTTATCTCACCAAGGAAAAGAGTATCATTCGCCGGGAAAATCGGCAGATCCTCAAGTATCTCTGCCAGAGTTTGAAGACCGTTGCCACAAGCCATACACAAAACGGCATCACTCTGAGAGATCTCTTGAGAGAACTTCCTTAAATCCCTCCTACTTTTTTGAAGATTGCAAACGGGATCGAGAACCACGGTTCCGGTAACCGTCTTGCCAACAGCTTCTAATTTCTCTTTCATAGCTTTAACTTCTTCTTCTCCGCCAGTTTTACAGGCGGTGGCACATAGACTACAGCCAACCAAGAAAACCCTATCGTATCCGCTAAGCTCCTCTGCTATCTCCTCAAAAGGTTTCTGCTTTGTTATTATCAACGCTTACAGCTCCTTTCCTAATCGCCGAAAGATACTCCAACCGCACGTGCGACCCTAACAAGCTCACAATCAGGGGGAACGAGCTTAATGTGCTCTACCGCTTTATCAAGCGGAACGGAGGAAATCTCCCCACCTTTCAAGCAAACCATCTCCCCGAATCTTCCTTCAACAGCAAGCTCAACGGCTTTAACCCCAAAGCGCGTCGCTAAAACCCTATCGAACGGCGTGGGAGACCCTCCCCGCTGGAGATGCCCCAGAACCGTGACTCTCGTTTCAAACTCCGTCATTTTTTCTATCTTATCGGCAACATACTTTCCTATGCCACCAAGACGCACCGGATCAGGGCTTCCCTCAACAACCTTCTGAACTACCATATCCCCTCCCTTTTCGCGAGCTCCCTCCGCAACCATAACAAGGCTAAACTTCTTCCCCTCTTTTTCCCTTTGTCTTATCTTCTCGCAAATCTTCTCAAAATCAAAGGGAATTTCCGGTATCAGGATAATATCAGCACCCCCCGCTATGCCTGCGACGAGAGCTATCCAGCCAGCATATCTTCCCATAACCTCCAGAACCATTACCCTATGATGCGATTCCGCCGTAGTATGAAGCTTGTCAAGAGCCTCGGTCGCCGTTAAGACTGCAGTATCAAATCCAAAGGTTAAATCGGTTGCCTCAAGATCGTTATCTATGGTCTTGGGAACTCCTATAACGGGCATACCCTTCTTCCAAAAATCAAGGGCTATCTTTAAACTACCATCTCCTCCAACGACGATGAGAACATCAAGTTTATACTTTCTGAAGTTCTCCATAGCCACATGAGACATGTCTTTATAAAGAACCCTACCCTCCTCAAGAACGGGAAAGTGAAAAGGATTATCCCTATTGGTCGTTCCAAGCATCGTGCCACCACGAGGAAGTATACCGGAAACATCACTTGGTGTTAAAGGCCTTATTTCCCTCTTTACGAGCCCCCTGAAGCCGTTTTCTATTCCCCAAACCTCGATGTTATATTTACCCACAGCGCTCTTAACAACAGCTCGAATAACCGCGTTTAAACCCGCGCAATCCCCTCCTCCAGTCAATATACCGATTCTTTTAACTCTATCGCCCATTACAGGAATACCTCCTTCTCAATCCGGGATAGCAAGAGCACACGGATAAGTTATACATTTCCCGCAGATATCTGTCGTTGGCATATCTTTGAAATAAGCATCAACCTCAAGACAGTGCTCATAGCATTTAAACCGATCAAATCCCTCAGGCTTAAGAGCGCTCACTGGGCACCTCCTAATACAGGAGTCGCAGGGACGTCCTCTCTTGTAAAGGCAGTAGTCATACCCCGGCCTCTTATCTGGTTCCAAGAACGCGCTTGTTATAACCGAGTTGAGTCTCCCTCCACAGCCCCTCTCGGTTATAAGCATATTATTGATCCCAAAGGTGCCCAAACCTGCTATAAATCCAACGTGCCTATGAGACCATGAGCTTATGAGCTTTGTTTCATCGAAGTTATGGGTAGGCTTCACAGGAACTCCGCGAAAGCCCTTTTCCTCAAGTAGAGAAACCATCTTACCAGCTATTTTAGAAAGAAGCTCATTAGTTTCAACGTAAGCCACCGCCCATTCGCGAGAGGAATAAAAGCCTCCCTGATTGCTTTTTACTATTTCCTCAGCAAAAGGAATGAAGAAAACAATTATACTTTGAGCTTCATCGAGCAACTCCCTCGGCATCAGATGAGATGGGAAAACTCTCTCAAGTTCAAGCCACATGGGATCTGAAACAGACGCTACTTTCAGAATGGGCTCTCTATAGACGGTCTTTCCCTTCCACGCCCTTACCTCCTCAATCAGCAAGCCCTTGAGTTCTTCCTTTAACTCCAAGCCTATCCCCCCTTGAAGGAGATTATACCATTTAATCTGTGGTAAAATTACTCCTCGGAGGTGATCAAATTGCTAATCATTCCCAAAAAGGCAACATTAGTTATAGGAAAAGGCGAGGGGAAAACTCATTTAACCGCCTTTGATAAGGCGTTGCTTTCCGCTGGTATAGGAAACTATAACCTGCTTAAGGTAAGCAGTATCCTTCCACCCCACGTTGAGATAACGGAAGAGTTTTCCATTCCACTGGGGGCACTGCTTCCCATAGCTTATGGCAGTATATCAAGTGACAAGCCTGGCGAAAAGATCACAGCAGCTATAGGAATCGGTATACCTGAAAATCCAGAGGAAGTAGGCATGATAATGGAGTTCACGGGAAAATGCTCAAAAGACGAAGCTATAGAAATAGTAGAGGGGATGGTCAGAGAATCGTTCGAAATGAGGGGGCAAGCCCTCAAGGAAGTAAGAAGCAAAGCTATCGAGCATGTAGTTGAAAGAATAGGGTGTGTCATAGCGGGAACGATACTATGGGGTTAAAATATATGGGAGCCTCCTCACACCTGAGAGGCTCCCGAATAGTTCTATGGGGAATTCCCTTAGATGAAACAACAAGCTTTAGAAGAGGAACTTGCTTTGGACCTGAGAGGATAAGATGGGCTTCTTATGGGCTCGAGACCTATTCACCTCTCCTCGATGCAGATCTGAGCGATATCAGCTTCTTTGATGCGGGAGATATAATCCTACCACGGGGAAAACTTGAAGACAGCCTTAAAAGAGTGGAAAAGCTCGCCTTTGAGTTCCTTAAGCGAGGATATAAGCTAATAGCGCTTGGAGGAGAACATCTTATATCCCTCCCCTTAATTAAAGCGGCATTTAAGCTCATACCAGATTTAAAAGTGGTTCAGCTCGATGCTCATGCCGACCTTCGCGATATCTACCTTGGAAATAAGCTTTCACATGCAAGCGTTATAAAAAGGATCTGTGAATTTCTACCAGCCAAAAACATCTATCAGATAGGAATAAGATCTGGAACGCGGGAGGAATTCGCTTTTGCGAAGAAAAACACTAACTTCTTCCCCTTCGATCTTAAAAAAGCGCTTGAAGCCCTGAAAAAAATAAGAAAAGATCCCCTCTATCTCACGATTGATATAGACGTGCTCGACCCAGCTTTTGCTCCGGGCACCGGAACCCCGGAGCCCGGAGGAATCACCCCAAGAGAGCTATTTGATTTCCTGCTATCGCTAAAAGGATTTAACATCATAGGCACCGATATCGTAGAGATATCCCCACCTAATGATGTTTCAGATATAACCTCTATTCTCGGAGCAAAGCTCGTTAGGGAAATACTCTTTCGCCTTTAAAGTAAGTGGCCTTTACCTCCTTAAGATCAGGAGACACGACAGCAAAATTAGCTTTCATGCCCTCAGCGATATCCCCTAACTCTTTTTCCCTAAAAACGGCATATGCTCCATTATATGTAAAGAGCTTAACCGCGTCATTGAAATTAAGTCTCTCGTCCTCATTGGGAAGGTTCATAGCCGACCTTATCCCAAGCAGCGGATCCAAGGGAGTGACATCGCTATCAGATCCCCCTGCTACCACGATTCCCATCCTCACCATCGTCTTAAGGGGATTTGTCCTTCTCCATCTCTCCCCAAGGCGCTTGGCATACATTCCCTCGCTTCCTCCCCAAAGAGTCTCAAATGTTGGTTGAACGCTAACTACGATTCCAAGCTCAAGCGCCTTTTCCAGTCCTCCGGGCGGAGGAAGCTCAAAATGCTCTATCCTATGCCTGTGATCTTCCTTGGGTTTCTCCTTTAAGATCCTCTCATAGCACTTTAACGCAAGATCTATAGCCCTATCTCCTATGGCATGAACCGCTATCTGAAAATCATAGCCATGCGCCTTCGAGAAGAAGTTGTAGAGCGTTTCTTCAGAGAAATATAATCTACCATAATTATCGGGATCATCACTATAGGGCTCAAAAAGGGCTGCGGTTCTCGAACCAAAAGAGCCATCTATCACCACACATCCTCCTATTCTCCTAAAGCCCATTTCCTTCACTTTCTCTACATCGGTGAACTGGGGAAAAATTACGACCTCGAGCGGTAGCTTATCCTTCATTTCCAAAAGCATCTTTAGCGCTTTATCGCTAAACCACTCGCCTCCCTCGAGCGCATTAACTAATGTAAGCCCTTTAGAGATCGCAAGCTCGCTTACCCTTTTTATTCCCTCTTCTATCATCTCATCAGGGATAGCTTCCCAAAACTTAGCTCTTATCATCTCATTAGCTTCAGCCTTAAGCCATCCTTCCGACAAGCCCTCAAGATCATCAGGAAGATCAAGTAAATCGATGGCTTTATCGTTAACGAGGCAGGAGTGATGATCTATCCTTAGAAGCATTACCGGGTTCAAGGGAGACACATCCGAAAGCTCCTTTCTCGTGGGAATAGAACCATCCTTAAACTTGGTTTCATCCCAGCCTATACCCCATATCCACTCACCGCTACTTTTTCTTTTAGCCTCCTCCCTCACTAAATCAAGGAGCTCTTCCTTACTACTTACCCCCTTAAGGTCGAGAGCCAAGCTATCTACTCCTGTAGCAGTGAAATGAGCATGCGAATCTATCAATCCCGGAAGAATATAATTCTCTCCATAGTCATAAACCTCACTCATATCCCTTTCCTCAAAGGGAGGTTCATGCCCAACCCAGACTATCTTACCTGAGTTCACGATAAAGGCTCTGCACTCTCCTCTCGTTGTCCAAACCCTTCCCTTAAACAGTTTCAAAGCCCTATCACCTCCCTCAAGAAAGAAGAAGTCATTGAAGCCAAGTGAACCTCAGGCGTGTAAAGCCTTGTATTTAGCTTAGGAGATCTTCTAAAATTTAAAGGATCTATTCTCTTAGACCCTAAGCTGAACGTCCACAGCCCCCCAGGATATGTAGGAACGACGGCCCAATAAATCGCAGAATGGAGAAAAACCTCCTCAAGATAACGCTTAACACTCCTAATAAGATTCCGCATTATGTATGGGCTTTCCGTCTGAGACGAACATACGCCGTCATCACCGAGGATGCGAAATACTCCAGAGAAAAACTCCTTGCTAAAAAGCTTTTCAGCGAAGTCATAGGGATCAGTGGAATCAACTATAACTACGTCAAACTTCTCGTCGCTTTCTTCCACAAACCTCACTCCATCTTCAAAAAGAAGCTTAACCCTTTTATCCTCAAGCCCTGAAGAAACCCCGGGAAAATATTCTCTACATATTTCAACTACCCTCTTATCTATTTCTACCATAACGACTTCTTCAACACCCCTGTGCTTTAATATCTCTCTAACGCTTCCTCCATCTCCTCCACCTATAACAAGTACCCTTTTAGGATCAGGATGAGTAAACATCGGAACGTGAACAAGCATCTCGTGATAAAAGAAT
Organism: Synergistota bacterium; assembly: GCA_021159885.1. Classification (NCBI taxonomy): domain Bacteria; kingdom Thermotogati; phylum Synergistota; species Synergistota bacterium. The sequence continues at coordinate 6,967 of JAGHDO010000029.1, forward strand.
TCATCCCGTTCAGTAAGCTGAAGAGCACCGTTCAATACGAGTGCCTTTCCATAATTTTCGGTCTCAACAACCGCTATTTCCTGATAATTACTTCTTTCGAAATGTAAAACATCAATAACCCTAAGAGAACAAATCTGTCCCTCTATTCGGTCGCTTAACCAGAGCTCCATTTTACACCACCCTTCAGGAAGAAATTAAGGCTAGTTTCCTAAGCATCCTCTCCTTATCGCCTCGGCTCAGCTCGGCCCTTCTCACTATATTTTCAAGTATGGATATCGTCCTGTCATAGGTTTCCCTATCCACAGGGAAAGGATGTCCATCCTTCCCCCCGTAAGCGTAAGTATACCTCACAGGATCCTTGTAGCTTGGCGCCCTGCCAGTTAAAACCTCAGCGGTTAGGGAGAGAGCCCTAAGCGTCTTAGCTCCCACTCCCTTTAGTAAAAGAAGGTCTCTAAACTCTCTAAATTCCATTCCCTTAAGCTCCTCAAATTTCCTTAAGAAACGCTTTGCATCCACCTCCACATGCGAAACCATGTGATTCTCCTGCATAAAAAGCCTTTTTATCTCACTGGAACTGGCATTTACCAACAGATTCAGTATAGCCTCCCTGTTTGAAGCGCTTTCAGATGAAACGAGATTCAAGACCTTCCTATGCCTCACGGGAGAAGCTATACCAGAATGAGGATCGTTAACGAAGTCCTTAGCTGAAAAGGATAACCAATGATATCTTCTTGCGTATCCAACCACGGCGTTCATTCCCTGCTGAACTATACTCCAGTTTCCCCGAGCATCAAAGAAAACAACATGATGGTAAAGAGTATATCCATCCTGCAGAGCTGAGTTATCTATCTTGGCTGTAAGTCTGCTCGCCAGAATAAGAGCGTCACCGTTTAATCCGACAATATCCGACCAACGGGCTATCTCCTCAGGTGTTTTAAGTGCCCTGCTTGCCTTACCCCCAGCGATAAAAAATCCGAGGAACTTCTCTCTCCCCCTTAATCCCTCTTTCATAGCCCCACATAGCGTAGTTGTTAAACCGCTCGAATGCCAATCAAAACCGAGAAGACAGCCAAAGGACTGAAACCAGAATGGATCTGAGAGCCTTCTTAAAAGCTCCTCCGTTCCATAGAGCTCTATCATAGCCTCTATGAGAAGAGCAGAAAGCTTCTTCATTCTGTCGAAAAGCCATCTCGGAGCCTTACCATCGTGCAGAGGAAGAAAAGCCTCACCGGTCCTCACGATCAGATCTCACCCACCCTGTGACACGCAATAAAGTGCCCGCCTCCCACATCTCTAAAAGCAGGCTCTTCCCGAGAGCAGCGCTCTATCGCAAACGGACAACGAGGGTGAAACCTGCATCCCGAGGGAGGATTCAAAGGACTCGGGACATCCCCATGTAGAATTATCCTTTTACCCCTCTTCTTGGGATCTGGATGCGGAACGGCACTTAAAAGGGCTCTCGTATACGGATGGAGAGGTTTCTCAAATAACTCTCTCTTTTCCGCCTTCTCCACTATCTTACCAAGATACATAACGGCAATCCTGTCACTTATATGTTTAACCACAGAAAGATCATGAGAGATAAAGAGATATGTTAAACCATACTCCTCCTGAAGGTCCTTAAGAAGATTTAACACTTGGGATCTAACTGAAACATCGAGCGCGGAAACTGGCTCATCGCAGACTATAAACGAGGGCTTTAGCGCTAAAGCCCGAGCTATAACGATCCTCTGCCTCTGCCCCCCGGAAAACTCATGGGGGTATCTATTCAAATGTTCTTTAAGTAATCCCACTCTCTCCAGGACTTCACCTACGATGGCGTAGGCTTCCCTTTTACTACTCGCAAGTCCATGTATTAGTAATCCCTCTCCTATGATCTCCCTAACACGCATCCTCGGATTTAAGGAACTATATGGATCCTGAAATATAATCTGTATTAATCTCCTTATCGATCTTATTCCGGAAGAGCTAATGGAGGAAAGCTCTACCTTTCTATCTTCATTCAGCTGAAAGAATATCTTTCCAGCATCAGGTGGAATAAGCTTAAGAAGCGTTAATCCAAGGGTGCTCTTGCCGCAACCCGATTCTCCCACAAGTCCAAGGGTTTCTCCTTTTTTTATAAAAAAAGTCACCCCATCAACCGCTTTTACCCAACCAGCCACTCTTCTAAAAACTCCCTTAAAAACCGGAAAATACTTTTTTACGCCTTCAACCTCTACGAGTTTTTCCATAAACTCCCCTCCTACTTCACGAGGAGTATGTTATAAAATACTTTTTAGCTTCGTTCCCTATAATACCACTCTTCTTCCAAAATTAGAAGGAGGCGCGGGAAAGATGGATATAAGAACCCTCAAGGAAGCGGAATTTAAAGAGCTACTTCCAAAGCTTACCGAGCTGTACATAGACGCATATAAGCCCCTTCCAGAATATGGTTACCAGAAGAAAGCCGAGGCAAAGAGATATCTTAAGTGGCTTTATAAAGGAGATCCCAAAGGTTTCTTTGTAATGTTTGAAGGAAATAATCCAATAGGCTTCATATCCTGTCATAAGGATTGGTGGGATTCAAAGCTCGAAAAATTTGTCGGAGAGATACACGAATTTGTAATATCTCCCTCGTTTCAGGGAAAGGGGCTTGGAAGAAAGCTTTTCGAAAAGGGAATTGAATACCTGAAAGAAGCTGGAAAAGATACCATAGGTCTCTGGGTAGGAGAAGATAACGAAAAGGCAAGAAAGTTTTACGAGAGAAGGAATTTTCAGTACACCGGAAACTGGGGAAAATGGAGGAGGATGATAAAGAAATATGACGATTGAGAGACTACTTTCTGAACTAATATCGATACAGAGCGTTTCAGGGAGTGAAAAGATAATTCAAGAAAGGATCGGGGAATATCTGGAAAGATTTGGCTTTAACGTTAAACTTGAGAATACCCTGCCCGGAAGACCCAATCTTTACGCCATGAGAGGAGACTCAAAGATACTTATAGCTACACATTGCGACACCACTCCAGCATGGGAACATCCAAACGCTTTCTCACCCGCAGTCAGGGGAAAACTAATCCACGGAAGAGGTGCAATCGATGCAAAGGGACAAATTGCATCTCTAATCAAAGCGGTAGAGGAATGCGATTATCCCTGTGATATAGCTATCTTTGTGGATGAGGAAAGAGAAGGAAAAGGATCAAAGCTCTTCTCACCGAGTAAAAGCTACTCTGGAGCGATAGTTCTTGAACCAACAAATCTTAAGATAGCCCCCGGTGAGGCAGGTGGAATAGGACTTGAAATAGAAATCGCAGGCATTCCCGCCCATGGGGCAACGCCCTGGGCAGGCAAAAACGCTATCGAGAAAGCATTTGATTTATACGGCAAAATTAGAGAAATTGCGCTCTCTCAAAAAAGAGACCCGAGATATCCTCCTCCCTGGATAAACCTCGGCAGAATTGAAGGAGGGGAGGACAGCTACCTTGTCCCAGCAATGTGCACTATGGCTCTCGACATCGCAGTGCTTCCGGGAAACAAAGCCCTTGATCTTTTACAAAGAATTGAACCCCTTCTTAAGGGAACAAAATATAGAGTAACCGAGCTTGATGATCCTATAGAAATCTCGGAAGAGCAATTTCCTGTACCACAGCTTAAGGAAGCAACCAAAGCAGCCGGAATAGAACCCGCTCTCAGCTACTTCACATCCTGGAGCGATGCACACAACTTAAGCGCTAAAGGGATGCCTTGCGCTATATTTGGAGCGGGAAAACTGGAACTTGCACATACTCCTTATGAGCATGCAAACCTCGAAGAGCTTGAGACACTTAAGGAAATTTTAAAGCAGTTTCTCAAAATTAATGCGCTTTAAACAGTGCTCCACTCCATGCAGCTTTCATCGTTTTTAAGAATGTCATTCCCCAGAATATGAGAAGAAGAACATAAAGAAAGATTCCAAAGGCTTTAACAGCACCTAAGCTTAGTGAACTGGAAAGCATGAGAGTCGCTGAAGTATAGGCTCCTAAGGGAAAAGTAAAGGCCCACCAGCTCATGGCATATGGAAGAGCGATTTTAAAAAGATAATAGAGAGTAAGAACAAAGCTTATGAAAAACCAGAATACACCAAAGCCCCAAAAGGCCACCGAGAAAAGGTAAACCACGCCTTTAAGCGCTGAAAAAAGCTTTAGGAACGCAGGAGCGTATTTCGAAGCTTTAACGATATTGTTTAGAGAAATTATCCCGACTCCAACGGGTCCTAAACCTATCCACATGGTAGCAGCTAAGGTCTTCGGGGGAAGCTCATGGTATATAAAGCGATGAATCAGGGAAGCGTTTAAGAAAAGGTAATAAAAGAAGCCTATTCCCCAGGATAGCAAGCAAAAGAGAAGCGCATACTCAGATAAGAAGGAGCTACCCCAATAGGGAACGAGGATTGCTCCGCTTGTGGGAACCACTATAGCTCCAACCGGTGGTATCAACCACCCGCAATTTGCATGACTCATGTCTATCTCGGTATGCAGGAAAACGAGAATAGTAATGAGAATGCCAAAAAATATGGTACCTATAGCCCCAAAAAGCCAGAGAGGCTTAGCCCATGATATGATATCACCCGTGTTCCAGAGATCCTTCCCGACAAGAAGCAAATTCGACGCGAGAACAAGGGCACCTATAGGAACGGTAGGGAAAAAGTGAGCTATAACGGGATGCTTAAGATGCTTCTTCACCGCTTCAGGATAAATCAGAAACCTCAGGCTCCATATAATAAAGATGACTATAAAGAGAATAAGGTTTAACAGGAGAAGTGCATAGGCAAGCGTCTTTAAGCCAAGCTGATAACTTGTTATGGAAGTTATACCGGTCCCCATAACGGCAGCTCCCCATGCAGGCGAAAAATTACGAATAACGTCCCTCCTATCTCGCAATTCTTTCAGCATACCTGAGCTCCCTCCTTTACCTCGTTCGAGATCTCATTCAAAAGCTCCATAATATAAGGGGGCACGCTCAAGGAGTAGAAAACCATCGTGCCCTCTCTCCTTGATTTAACCAAGCCAGCAGATCTCAAGATAAAGAGATGCTTAGAAACATTGGGCTGGGATTCGCCCAGGGACTCTGCTATTCTGCAAACGCACTCTTCCCCCTGCTTTTTCAAGCAGAGGAGGATTTTCAATCTTTTTTTGTCGGAAATCGCTTTAAGAATTGATACAACCTTTTCCAGCTCGTCCATGACTGCATGAGTATATAACCAAATAGTCATAAAGTCAAGAGCAGAAAAACTTCTAACCTCTACTTCCCCTCCTAAAGCTGGCATTTAGGACAAAGATAGGTGCCTCTTCCGCCGACCTTAATCTTGATTATTTTAGTCCCACAACGGGGACAAGGACTGCCTTCCCTACCATGAACTTTAAGATATCTCTCATAATCACCTATCTCTACATCATCCACTCCCAAGGAGGTATATTCTCCCACACCATTGTGCTCAAGCGCTTCACTTAAGACATCTCTTATAGAAAAGTAGAGTTTATCTATTTCAGAGGCTGAAAGCGTTCTCGCACTCCTTTCGGGATGTATTCCCGCCCTGTAAAGAATCTCATCAGCGTAGACATTCCCAATCCCAGCTATAAAAGACTGATCCATAAGAAGAGGCTTTATCTTCTTGGAAGTAGCAGAAACCCTCCTTCTAAAGTCCTCGGGGAGAAAACCCTCATCGAGCGGTTCGGGTCCCATGTTCGCTATAGTCTTAACTTGATTTAGATCGTCAACAAGCTCAAGCGTTGCCATCCTTCTCGGATCTCCAAAGAAGAGACTTTTACCGCTTCTGAACTTCAGCGCTATCCAGGGATCAACAAGCTCACCGCTGTCCTCACCGTAAACGAGCTTACCACGAAGCCTTAAATGAAAGACAAGCTTTCTTCCAGATGAGAGATCAAAGTAAAGATGCTTTCCTCTCCTGCCAACAGAGAGAACGCTTTTCCCCTTAACGAGCTCTGGCTTAATCCCGATAAGCTTCGAAGAATCGTATATCTCAACATCTCTTATAACCTTATCCTTTATAAGGCGCTCGAGCTTTCTACGCAAAACTTCAATTTCAGGAAGCTCTGGCAATCCTAGCTACCCCCTCCCCTTACTAAATCAGCTTCACCTCTCCTTCATAAACCACCCCTCGCTCTCCATCAATGGAAACAACCATACCATCCCTCAACACAGAAAGTGCGTTCTCCGCGCCGACTATAACCGGTATCCCATATTGCAAACCAACTATCGCAGCATGAGAGGAAAGTCCTCCTTCTTCGGCTACCACTCCAACAACCTTATCCATTATAGGAATGTATTCGCTGTCTGTCTGCCTCACCACGAGTATTGATCCCTTTTCAACCTTGTTTAGTGCATCTTCAGCAGTTGGAGCTAAAATCACCTTACCTATAGCCTTTTTCTTCCCTATTCCAACGCCCTTTATGAGTATCTTAGCAATCACATGAACCTTTATTAAGTTTGTGGTGCCGGGAATACCCACAGGAACTCCAGCAGTTAAGACCACTACATCCCCTTCACTCAGATATCCCGCTTCAAAAGCCTTCTCCACGCTCGTCTCAAGAAGCTTATCGGTGCTTTCCGTTGGCTCTATCCTAATCGGATAAACTCCCCACGTTAAGAGAAGCTCCCTTATGGTTTTTAAAGAAGGAGTTGTCGCTATAATAGGACAGCTCGGGCGATATTTCGCTACCATCCTCGCGGTTGATCCCGATTGAGTAGCAGTTATTATTGCGGAAGCTTTAAGATCCTTAGCTATGGTGCAGGTAGCGTGGCTAACCGCATCGGGTATAGAGGAGGAGATGAAAACGGAAAAGCTCCTTTCTTCTCGAAGGATCTCCTCTTCCGTTTTCTCTATTATCTTCCTCATCATTCTAACAGCTTCAACGGGATATTTTCCTCTCGCCGTTTCCCCAGAAAGCATAACGGCATCAGCCCCATCAAAGATGGCATTAGCAACATCGTTAGCCTCAGCTCTCGTAGGACGAGGATTATGTATCATGGATTCGAGCATCTGAGTAGCAACTATAACAGGCTTACCTACTTTTCTACAGGCGTTTATAAATCTCTTCTGTAGCAATGGAACCTCCTCGGGAGGAAGCTCAACACCAAGATCTCCCCTCGCAACCATTATTCCATCCGATACCTTAAGTATATCATCGAAGTTGTTTACCGCTTGACGCGTTTCTATCTTAGCTATTACTTTTATACTGTTATTGGACTCCTCAATTATTCTCCTAACCTCAAAGATGTCGCTCGCCTTTCTAACGAAAGATATAGCAAACCAATCTATCCCGTTTTCAACGCCCCATTTGATGTCGCTTATATCCTTATCCGACAGGGAAGGAAGCGACAAATCCACACCAGGGACGTTAACGCCTTTTCGCTCACCAAGCTCTCCTCCAACTATAACCTTACAGTAAACATCTCCATCCTTAACCTCAATTACCTCAAGCTCTAAACTACCATCATCTATGAGAATCCTATCACCCGGCTTTACATCTTCAGCCAGCTCACGATGATTTACGGATATTCTATTTTCATCGCCTTCTATGTCCTCGGATGTTAATACAACAGTGCTACCTTCCTCCAGGTAGACTATCTTGTTTTTGAGCCTCCCCGTTCTTATCTCAGGTCCCTTGGTATCGAGCATTACCGCAACAGGTATTCCAAGCTTTTCCTCAAGCGATCTGACCATCTTAAGAGATCGTCCATGAGTTTCATAAGTCCCATGAGAAAAGTTTAGACGAGCTATATTCATGCCTTCCTTTATCATCGCAGATAAGGTCGATTCATCATTAGACGCAGGACCAAGGGTAGCTATAATCTTTGTTCTCTTCAAGCTAAAGCTCACCTCCCTAAATCATATACTTAATATCCCCGCTAATCTATATAGCTCAAGATTAAGTTCTTTCTTATTTTCCCAAGCATAAGAGATATCGTGAACGGATTCTCTGTTGCCTTCCAGTCCAACCATTTTCCCCCCAATTCCCTCTATGATAAGCTCAACCGCTTTAGCTCCAAGGCGACTCGCGAGTATCCTATCGAACGCAGTTGGGGAGCCTCCTCTCTGAATATGACCGAGAACGACAACCCTCATTTCATATCCCGTTTGATCCCATATCTGATCCCTTATCTCTGCAGCAGAAGCTACTCCTTCAGCAACCACAATTATGCTGTGAGTCTTGCCCCTCCTATAACCTCTTCTAAGCCTCACGCAGATTTCCTCTATATCGTATCCCATCTCTGGAACAAGTATGGATTCCGCACCGCTCGCAAGACCCGCCATAAGAGCTATAAAACCTGATCTTCTTCCCATAACCTCTACTATAAACATTCTCTCATGGGATGAAGCGGTATCCCTAAGCTTGTTTATAGCCTCAACCGCCGTGTTAACAGCAGTATCAAAGCCTATGGTGTAATCCGTGCCAGCTATGTCGTTATCTATCGTCCCAGGAACGCCTATGGTTAATATTCCCCTTTCATAAAGGGCTTTAGCTCCCCTAAAGGATCCGTCCCCTCCTATGACGACAAGGCCATCTATTCCAGCTTCTCTGAGCTTAGAAACAGCTTCCTCAAGTCCTTCCTCAGTTTTGAACCTCTCCGATCGAGCGGTTTGAAGGATGGTTCCTCCTCTCTGGAGTATTCCTCCAACGCTACCTAAGCTCATCTCAACGAAATCTCCCTCCATGAGTCCCAAATAGCCTCTTTTTATACCCACTACCTCAAGCTTGTGGTATATCGCCGTCCTCGTAACCGCTCTTATAGCGGCGTTCATACCGGGGGCGTCTCCCCCGCTTGTTAAGACCCCTATCCTCTTAATCTTCTTCCTCACCCGCTATCACCGTGCCATACTTGCACATGACTTTAGCTCTGCCCCTCACCTTTATAGCAGACGTATGCTCCGTAAACTGAGCTATTAAAACTTCTCCCTTATCAAGCTTCTCAGTATGATGAAATCTCGTTTCCTCACCGCGGGTCAAACCTATAACAGACACACCATTTTCCAAAGCCTTAACCAGTATAAAATCCGCTAATACTATAGAGCTGTCCTTCATTAAAACCCCCCTCCTCCACCTTTAGAATCTTATTGATATTTCCCCTTTATTGAAAATCCTTCCTATTTCCTCCCGGAGCTCCGGGCTTGGAGAAACCCTATAGCGCGAGCTTAAATCCAAAACTACCCTACCACAAGTATCTTTAACTTCCATAAGCGTTCTGCTTCTACCTTTGTGTTTTCTAAGAAGATTTTCAAGCTCAAAGAGCTTTTCCCTATCAACGAGATTAGCATCCACTGATATCCAGAAACAAGGATCAAAATGCTGTGAAGCTTCCTCTATTGGAACGACTTTAGACCCTATAACGCGAGTCTTATCACCGCTCCTGTCAATCTCTCCCTCTATTAGCACCACTTTTCCCTTGAGGAGAAGCTCCATTTCCCTCTCTCCAAGTTTTCCGAAAAAGACCACATCCATCGATCCATCAAGATCCTCAAGAGAAACTATAAGCACACCTCCTCCCCTTGCTCCCTTTCTCCTCGAAACCTTGGTTATAACCCCCCCCACTACTACTCTTCTTCCTCCCCGTATGGAAGACAGCCTCTTGCTCGTCGCCGTGGCGTACTTAAACAGCTCATCCATCCATCTATCAAGAGGATGACAAGTTATATAGAAGCCAGTTACTTCCTCCTCCCAGGAAAGAAGCTCATCGACGCTCGGCTCAGGAACATCCGGAAACGAAAGCTCAAACATTGATCTTTGGAAAAGAGAGCTTTCATCCTCACCAGCGGAAAGAAGGCTTGGCAGCAGCTTAAGCTTTTGAGCTCTCGATCCTGGCATGGAATCAAAGGCCCCAGCCTTTATCAAGCTTTCTATTACTCTGCTATTTACCACCTTGAGGTTAACTTTCCTACAAAAGTCCTGAAAGCTTTCAAACCTACCTTTCTTCTCCCGAGCTCTTATTATCTCCGATATAGCGCTCTCTCCCACGTTTTTAACTGCAGCGAGCCCAAACCTTATGCCCTCCTTTGTGACCTTAAAACCAGTATCGCTTTCGTTAACATCGGGTGGTAAGATCTTTATTCCCTTTCTACGAGCCTCTCTTATGTAAAAAGCGATCTCTTCCACCCTGTCCATCTTACTCGAAAGAAGCGCTGCCATAAACTCAACGGGATGATGTGTTTTAAGATAGGCGGTTTGATAGGAAACGAGAGCATAAGCAGCGCTATGCGATTTATTAAATCCATAACCCGCAAAGTATTCCATCAGATCAAATATCCTCTCGGCATCAGCTTTTGAAACCCCCCTCTCGACAGCTCTCCTGACGAATTCCTCTCTCATCTTCATCATGGTTTCAGGTTCTTTCTTCCCCATTGCTCGCCTAAGCAAGTCCGCTTCTCCAAGCGAAAAACCAGCCAAAACTGCAGCTATCTGCATGACCTGCTCCTGATATAAAATAACTCCATAGGTTTCTCTCAATATATCTTCAAGAAGCGGGTGTGGATAAGTTATGGGAGCAAGTCCACGCTTTCTCTGTATGTAATCATCTACCATTCCGCTTCCCAAGGGGCCCGGTCTATAAAGAGCAAGCACCGCTATTAAATCCTCAAAGCAATTAGGTTTCAAGCGCTCAAGGAGTCTCCTCATGCCGTCACTCTCAAGCTGGAAGACACCCATAGTATCCGCCCTTTGAAGCAAAGCGTATGTCTTTTCATCATCAAGGGGTATCTCTTCAAGCTTTATCTCTATCCCTTTACTACGCTTAATGTTCTCAATCGCATCGCTAACCACAGTTAGCGTCCTTAACCCAAGGAAATCAACCTTAAGCAAACCCAGCTTCTCCAATGGTTTCATGGAATACTGAGTAACAATCGAGCCATCCGACATTCTCTGAAGAGGAGTAAACTCCGTTAAAGGAGCAGGTGCGACTATAACGCCTGCTGCATGCTGAGAAGCGTGCCGCGGAAGCCCCTCTATTTTCTTAGCAACTTCTATAAGTCTGGCAATTTGTGGATCTTCCCTTACCCTCCTCGCAAGCTCGGGGCTCTCCGAAAGAGCATCATCTATCGTAACCTTGGGACCAAATGGAACCAGCTTAGCGATTTTATCGATCTCCTTATAAGGCATTCCTAAAACCCTGCCAACATCCCTTATGGCTCCACGAGCTGCCATAGTACCGAAGGTTATTATATTGGCAACTCTATCTTCACCATACTTTCGCCTGACATACTCTATAACCTCATCTCTTCTTCTATCACAGAAATCTACATCTATATCTGGAGGAGAAACTCTCTCCGGATTCAGAAACCTCTCGAAAAGAAGACCATAATCAAGCGGATTGAGGTTCGTTATTCCAAGGAGATAGGAAACAAGACTGCCTGCAGCAGATCCCCTACCAGGACCCACTGGAATCCCCACGCTCTTAGCATAGTTTATAAAGTCCGAAACTATCAGAAAATATCCAGAATATCCCATCTGCTTGATAATCTCAAGCTCATAACGCATCCTGTCAAGCACGTGAGAGGGGGGATTCTCCCCAAATCTCCTTCTTAATCCCTGTTCGCAGAGATAGACTAAATAACCATGAAGATCGTATCCCTCGGGAACATCATACTTCGGAAGGTGAAGCTTCCCAAACTCCAGCTTAAGCTCACACCTTTCAGCTATAGCCACAGTATTCTTAAGCGCCTCAGGAACTTCCTTAAAATCCTCTTTCATTTCCTCACAGCTTTTAAAATAAAACTCATCAGTGGGAAAGCGAAGACGTTTCTCATCCGAAAGGTTAGTATTAGTCTGAACACACAAGAGTATCTCGTGCCAGAAAGCATCCTCGCGATCCATATAGTGCACATCATTGGTTGCAACCAGCGGAATCCCCGTTCTCTTGCTTAGAGCGATTAGCGCTTTGTTAACTCTGTCCTGCTGAGGCATACCGTTTTTCTGTATTTCAAGATAGAAATTCCCCTTACCGAATATCTCCTGATAATAGAGGGCTAAGCTCTCCGCCTCTTCAGATCTTCCCGCTAATATCAGAGACGGAATATCGCCCGCTATGCAACCGCTTAAGGCTATCAAACCTTTGCTATACTTTTCAAGAAGCTTTCTATCTATACGAGGTTTATAATAAAAACCCTCAATGTGAGACAGCGTAACCAGCTTCATGAGGTTCTTATAGCCTTCTTCATCTCTCGCTAAGAGTATGAGGTGATAAAGAATTTGATTTTTTACCCCTTTCTTCCTGTAATCATCGGTGGTTATGTAAACCTCACAGCCTATTATAGGTTTCACACCTTCAGACTGACATGCCTCATAAAAATCTATGGCGCCATATAAAACCCCGTGATCCGTTATCGCAACGGCGGGCATACCTTCTTCTCGAGCCCGCTTGGCAAGCTCCTTGACCCTACAGGCTCCATCAAGAAGACTGTATTCGCTATGAACATGAAGATGAACGAAATCACTCATATTCTCCTTCTCTCTCCTTCCACCACTCCTCAAGCATCTCTCTTATTTCAGGTTTAGATAGAAACACATCCTCGGTAAAGACCGCAGGTTTACCCTGCTTATCCGAGAGTATATAAAAATTATCGAGTTCCCTCAACTTTACTATTTCCTCCTCGGAAAAAAGCTTCTCATCTATCTTCTCCCCGACTTCCATTCCAACAACCTCTATCTTTATATCCTTTGGAGAATATCCACATCTCGGAGCAAAGAGCTCTATCATTACCTCTGCGAGATCGTAGATCCAAACCTTTGGCATTTTAAGAATGAAAACCTCCCCACCCTTGGTTAAAACAGCAGACCTCAGGACGAGATTAACCGCTTGAGGAAGGGTCATCATGTATCTCCTCATCGAGGGATGGGTTATAGTAATAGGACCTCCCTTTTTTATCTGCTTGAGGAACTTAGGTATAACGGAACCTCTCGATCCCACAACGTTTCCAAATCTAACTACCGAAAACATAGATTTTCTTCTTCCTTTATATTGATTTGCGGATATTGTTATCCTCTCAGCAAGAAGCTTAGAAGCCCCAAGCGTGGTTGTAGGATTAACCGCCTTATCTGAACTTACAGTAATGAATACGGACACGTTTCTCTCTAACGAGACCTCTATGAGGTTTTGAGTTCCAATAACGTTAGTTTTTACACTCTCAAATGGATTATACTCACAGAAGGCCACATGCTTAAGAGCGGCAGCATGAAAGACCACATCTATATCTTCGAGAGCCCATCTCAATCTCTCCTTATCCCTTATGTCTCCGATAAGATATCTAACTCGCTCCTCCTTCCCAAGCTTCTCCCTAAGCTGAAAAAGCTTGTGCTCGTCTCGAGATAGAACTCTGACTACCTTAGGATCAAGCTTAAGAAGCTGAAAAACAAGCTCTCTTCCTATTGAACCCGTTCCTCCACTGACAAGTATTCTCTTTCCTCTAAAAAATGACCTTAAGTCGCTCACCCTTCCTCACCAGACTCCCTATCGATCTCAACTACCTCCCCTCCAAAGAGGCGAAGTATCGTCTGAAGTGTTGGATGTTCCATTATATCAGAAGGCTTTTCTTTCTTCTCTTGAGAAGAGCTTGCAAGTATCTCCTCCCCAGCCTTCTGCTCAATCGCAGTCATCGAGATCGCAAGTTCAACATCGTCACCAAAGACCTCCTTAGCCACTTCTTTCAAAATAGAAATATTCTCCGGTTTTCTTATCTGCTCATAGTGGAATTTCAGTTCCGGAGAGAACTCTATATACAGCTTGCCATCCTGAAGCCTTCTATCGGCATCCATCAAAAAAGCATAGAGAGAAATTTTCCGCCCCTTAAGTCTGCTTAAAAACTCACTCCATTTATCATCCTTCTGAGAAGAAGCTTTCTCTACCTGAGCTACTTCTTCAGCTTCCGGAGATTTCTCCTCCACCTTCTTGAATTCTTCGACTTTTTCTTTCTCCCTAACCTGTTCAGCTAAAGCAGTACCTCGCTCCTCTCTAAGCTTCTTCCTTAGGTCGAGAAGAAACATCTCGAGCATCTTAAATGGAGAAGCTCCCTGTTTAACTCTGTCTCCTCTTCTCTCCAGGCTATTTAAAGCAAACCATAATAAATCCTCATTCCAAAAACCGCTTTCTGAAGCGTAGAACTTTACCTCTTCTGATGAGAGATTTAAAATCTCTGAAGCCCTTGAGGACAAGCGAAAAAGCCATATCTTTCTGAAAATATCAGCGAAGTCCTCAAAGAGATAAGGAACCATAACTCCCCTTTCCTTAAGAGATTTCAGCCAGCTAAATAACCCATCCCAGTTTCCTTCCCTTATTAGAGAGACCCTCTCTCTAATCTCCGTATTCGAAACTATTCCAAAGCTCCTTTCGAGAGATTCCAACGTAATATTTTCACCAAGCGTTAAAAGCTGTTCCAGTAGAGAAAGTGCATCTCTCATAGAGCCATCAGCTCGCCTTGCTATCTCAAGAAGAACATCTTCTTCAACATAAACATTCTCACTCTCCGCAACTTCGCGTAGCTTAGAAACCATATCGGACGGCTCAAGTGGTTTAAAAGCAAGGAACTGACATCGAGATCTTATCGTCAAAGGAAGCTTATGTGGCTCGGTCGTGGCAAGAATAAATATCACATGAGATGGCGGTTCCTCAAGCGTTTTCAGCAGAGCGTTAAACGCCTCGACAGTAAGCATGTGAACTTCGTCAATTATGTAAACTTTATACCTACCCTCAACGGGAGCCAGGTTCACCCTCTCCTTTAAAGCTCTGACCTCGTCAACTCCCCTATTGGATGCCCCATCTATTTCAAGGACATCAAAAGAGCTCCCCTCGGTAATTTTTTTACAGATGGAACACTCATTACAGGGTTCAACACTTGGCCCCTTCTCACAATTCAACGCCTTTGCAAGGATTCTCGCAACCGAGGTTTTTCCAACCCCACGAGGTCCCGCAAAAAGGTATGCATGAGACACCCTCCCATTCTTAATAGCGTTCTGAATTATGCTTACTACTACTTTCTGCCCAACTACTTCGGAAAACCGCTGAGGCCTCCACTTCCTGTAAAGGGCAACGTAAGACATCCCCTCTCTACCTCCATCAAACATTATACTACATGCCCGAGATTGGAAATTTCCAAAAGGATATGTTATCATTAGTTAAGCTTTAAAACAAAGCCAGGGGGTGAAAGGAAAATGAGAAAAACCCATAGAAAGAAGATCATACTGCTGGGGATTATATTCTTACTTACTTTCTCAGCCATTCCGGCATATGCAGAGCTCAACCTGTTTATAGATAAACATACCGTCCGCGTCTACGATCCTGCGTTAAAGACGTGGTCAATACTGAACGACTTTAGCCCAACGGGATGGAGAAGCGGAAATTACTTCGCCCTTGTGTGGAATAAGCAGCATGCTTATATATATGATATCAGGATTCATCAATGGCATCCTTTGTTAAACTGCTCTCCGGTCAACGGTATAGTTAGAAATAAGCTCGCCATAGTTTGGAGTAAGAACAGAGCTTATGCATACGACGCAAATCTGAGACAGTGGATAGCAAAAGATACCGTGGATCCCATAACCGCTGCGAACGCTACGGATTCCTTTGCAGTAATAACGACTGTCGCCTCAGTATACCTTTATGACGCTTTTCTACGTCAATGGGTCGGCTTACAAGACATAGATCCTATAAATTGGGCTATGAATGATTATATGCTTTTGGTATGGAATAAGGATAATGCATATGTATATGATCTAACTCTTCATCAGTGGGCTACTGCAGAGGGAATTAAACCACAGAGTGGGATGGTTGAACCCAACCAAGCAGTGGTTTACACCGTAGATAAGGTCTTCTTCTACGACAGGTTCACCCATAGGTGGAAGGCAACTTATCGTTAAGAAAATGAGATACTATTTAGCACCAATAGTGCTTTTTCTCTCAACGCCGGTAGTACTTCACAAGGTTTTCGCAGGAGAGATAATAGTTAAGCCCTATCTGTTCAAAATAGGGAATTTTGAGCTTAGATGGTATGCGCTCTTGATAATAACCGGCTTTCTTTTAGGGGCTCGCTTGGTATACAAGCGAGCCCCTAAGTATGGCCTTAAGGCAAGAGATATAGACCAGCTTTTAATATTTGGATACATCGCAGGCTTAGTCGGAGCGAGGGCATACTATGTTATATTTCGCTGGGATTATTACTCAAAGAGACTCTGGGAAATCCCGGCTTTCTGGCACGGTGGATTAGCCATACACGGGGCTTGGATAGGAGCCCTCATAACCGCGATAATATTCGTAAGAGTAAAAAGAATTCCTTTCCTTCGCCTCGCGGATCTTTGCGTATTAGGCTTTCCACTGGCACAGAGTATAGGGCGATGGGGAAATTTCTTCAACTATGAAGCTTTTGGAACGCCAACGGATCTACCGTGGAAGCTTTTTATTCCTTACGGCGCGCGCCCACTTGCCTACAAATCTTTCTCGTATTTCCACCCAACATTCCTTTACGAATCGGCATGGGATCTCTTCGTTTTTATACATCTCCTACAGCTCGAGAAGAAAAATCCACCAACGGGAGCGCTCTTTTTTAGATACCTGCTTCTCTACTCAATTGGAAGGTTCTTCATAGAGTCTTTAAGAACAGACAGTTTATACCTCGGACATATCAGAGTTGCCCAGCTCGTCAGCTTGGTTTCTATCGCTATAGCTCTTTACTTTGAAAGAAGGATTCGAAAGAAAACCCTTTATAGTGAGAGCTAACTTTTTACCGATGCCATCAACCTTAGCTATCTCATCAACCGAGGCTTTCCTTATACCTTCTACCGACTTAAAGGTTCGAAGAAGGTTTTTAACTCTTTCCTTGCCAACACCAGGGATATCCTCAAGAGCCGTCTTAAGCAGGGATTTCTCCCTGAGCTTGCGATGATAGCTTATAGCGAATCTGTGTGCCTCATTTCTGACTCTTTGCAACACACGAAGCGCAGGAGAGTCCTCAGGGATCCTTAAGGGAGTAGAATTCTCGGGGAAGAAAACGAGCTCCTCTCTCTTGGCAAGCCCCACAAGCGGGATATCAATCCCAACCTCCTCTAAAGCCCTCTTAGCCGAGTTCACCTGTGTTACGCCTCCATCAATTAAAATCAGATCCGGAATTCCCTCATCACGATGTTTTCCATATCTTCTCCTGATTACTTCCGCAATCATAGCAGGGTCATCTATACCTTCTACATCCTTTATCTTATATCTCCTATACTTCCTTTTAAAGGGAACACCCCCATGAAAGCAGACGACAACGCCCACCGCCTCTCTTCCGTAAAGATTAGAGATATCTATCCCCTCGATAACATAGGGAAGCCTTTTTAGCCCAAGATAATCCCTAAGCTTTAAAAGGGCGGTTTCCAGATAATCCACGGGAGCTTCAAGAGGTATTCTCGGTTGCTTAAAAACTTTCTCCAAAGCTCTTATCTGGTCCCTTATTCTCGCCGCCTCTTCAAATCTGAGCTCCTTAGCAAGCCTTTCCATCTTCTCGGTAAGCTTGGCAATAAGCTCTCCTCTTCTACCTCCAAGAAATAGAGCGAGATCCTCAACCATTTTTCTATATTCCTGCTCCTTTATACCACCCACGCACGGTCCTTTACACTTGCCCATATAGTAATTTATGCAAGGTCTATCTCTCTTAACGAGGCGGGAACAGCTCCTTAAGGGATAGAACCTCTCAATAAATCTAAGAAGTTCCCTCATCTTCCTGACCTTGGTATAGGGACCAAAATAGAGATTGCCATCATCTTCCCTCAAAACCCTGGTTATCAGGATACGAGGAAATTCCTCGCTCATCGTCAAGCATACATATGGATATCTTATGCCATACTTAAGCATGGTGTTATACTTGGGCTTGTGCTTTCGTATAAGGTCCGCCTCCAGGATAAGAGCCTCAGCTTCCGTTTCAGTAGTTATATAAGTAAAAGAAGCTATTTCATCCACAAGTTTCCTTATCTTAGGGGAGAAATCAAACGAGCGCGTAAAATATGAGCTTACCCGCTTCTTCAATGAGCGGGATTTTCCAACATAGATAACTTCTCCTTTTCTGTTCAGCATGATATACACGCCAGGGCTCTCAGGAAGCCTTAACGCTTTCTCCTTTAACTCATCCCTAATTGCTCTCTCAGCCTCCTTACGCCTCGCTCAACTTCCGAAAGAATTTCGTTATAAAGCCTTTTCGTCGATGCGGATATACCGGAAAGAAGTCCCTCAACGGACCAGTCAAGAAGTTTCCTATCATCATAAGGCGTTCCATAGGCATCCGTTATGGGAATTCCAGCCTCGTTCATTATCAGATTTATGGCTGAAAGATCATAGGGAAACAGCCCAACTGGTTTGCCTCCCGTTATCCTGTGAAACTTTTCCCTCAAAACGGGGAAATCCCTGTACAGCCTGTTTCCTATATCAACCCAGGCGTGGAACTGACCCGTTAATATCCTGCTTAGGGAGTAGGTGCAGCTGTTTAAAACGAAGAACCCTCCTCTCATCGCTGACCTATTTATAAGCTCCTCCATAGATATGGAAACCCACTGAGCAGGTCTTCCAACAAAGCCCAGGCTCCAGAACAAACCATCAAGGCTATCGGGCTCAACCGGATTAGGATCGTATATTTTCCCTTCCTCCACTATCCAAGCTCCCCTTCCCTTCTCCGCCCAAAAAGCCCTGTCATCCTTAAGCTCGAGAAGACAGCCCAAGAAGACATCTTTATATTTAGCATCTTCAGAATAATGACTCACTGCAACCGAAACCGTACAGGTTTCAAGCCCCGCTGCGGCAGGTCGAGTCCCATCTATAGGATCTATGATCAGGAGATAATCAGGATTACCGCTTTTAACCAATCCTTTATCCTCCGTGCAATAAGCTACCTCTCCTCTTTCAACAAAGGGTTTTAATATACGCTCAACCTCTCGCTCTGCAACCAGGTCTATTCTATAGCTCACATCTCCGCTATAGGCTATCTTCTCTATTCTTTTAGCAAGCTTTGTTCCCAGAAAGGGCTTAACCGCACTTTTGACACCATGAGTTAGCTCCTCAAGCAGTTTCTTAAGATCCAATTAAGCGTCACCTCCTTAGAATTTCCCTCCCATTATATATGCTATAATTATTCCAATCAAGGAGGTGAAAAAGCTTATGGGAATAGTCGTTCAAAACACCTTAACAAAAAGGAAGGAACCTTTTAAAACAATAGAGTCAGGAAAGGTAAGAATGTACGTATGTGGTCCAACGGTTTACAACTACTTTCACATAGGAAACGCACGGCCTTTTTGCATATTCGATGTAATAAGAAGATATTTGGAGTACAGAGGATACAACGTTATATACGTCCAGAATTTTACTGATATAGACGACAAGATAATAAAAAGAGCGAAAGAAGAAGGCAAAAGTTGGAAAGAGATAGCTGAAATCTATATCGAAGCGTATTTCGAGGATGCGGATGCGCTTAAGATAAAGAGAGCAACGCACTATCCCAAAGCCACAGAGCATATAAAGGAGATGATAGAACTGATTCAGAAGCTCATAGATAGGGGACACGCATATGTGGTAGAGGGCGATGTATATTACGATGTGTTAAGTTTTCCCGAATATGGAAAGCTTTCAGGAAAAGCGATAGATGAGCTTGAAGCCGGAGCGAGGATTGAGCCGGACCCCCGAAAGAAAAATCCTTTGGACTTTGCCCTCTGGAAAAGAGCAAAAGAGGGAGAACCTTACTGGGAAAGCCCCTGGGGAAAAGGAAGGCCTGGCTGGCACATAGAATGCTCCGCGATGTCGATGAAATACCTCGGTGAGACGCTCGACATTCACGCTGGAGGGGAGGACCTCATATTCCCCCATCACGAGAACGAGATAGCCCAAAGCGAGGGAGCCACCGGAAAGACATTCTGCAATTACTGGCTTCACAATGGATATCTCCTGATAAATGAGGAGAAGATGTCCAAATCGCTCGGGAATATATTAACCGCAAGAGAATTAAGGCAGAGATATCCCGCAGAGGTCTTAAGAACCTTTATGCTATCCGCCCACTATAGGCATCCTATAAACTTCAGCGATGAAAGCATAAGGCAGGCAGAAGGCGGGCAAAGAAGGATTCAAAACGCTTTTTTAACTCTTAAGGAAGCGCTATCCTCAAGCGAGCTATCCTCACCTTCATCGGGCGAGGATTACGAGTTTGAAGAAGAGGTAGAGCGAGCCAGAGCAAAGTTTGAGGAAAGTATGGATGATGACTTTAACACCCCGGAAGCCTTAGGAAGCATATTCGAGCTCGTGAAAAACACAAATTCGTATCTCAGAGAAACCCTAAATCCCAAGAAGAAACCGCTTGAGAAAGCGATAAGATTCTTAGAAGCGGTAAACGACGTTTTCGGAATAATAAGAACCGAGGAAAAGCTTCCCATGGATTTAAGCGAAATAGAGCGACTGATCAAAGAAAGAGAACAGGCACGTAAGGAGAAAAACTGGGAAAAGGCAGATTCGATAAGGGACTTCCTCCTTTCAAAGGGAATCATACTTGAGGACACACCAGGAGGAACGAGATGGAGAGTGAAATAGAAAATAGGCCTGCCTCCTTCGCTTGAAGGAGGCAGGCCTAAGAGGTGCCACCATGCAAAACCTAAGCTTACCCTCTCCAAAGGAGGGGGTTTTCCTTAAGACGTCACCTCGTTCAAAAATCTTGTAGGAGTTAGATCTCTTAACTGACCTCTTTGAACCTCCAAAGTAGTTACCTTCTTGCTCTCCAAAACCTCTGTAAGATAATCAAATGCCTTCCAGGGGTCTGCGGTATCACCGCAGGTAAACAAATCGATGGCCGCGTAACCGTACTCAGGCCAGGTATGGATGGCCAGGTGGGACTCCGAGATCACTACCACACCGCTCACCCCGTACGGTTGGAACTTTCTGAATACGACGTCGACTACCTCAGCGCCGGTTCTGGTAGCGGCCTCAACCATGGCCTCCTGTAAGAATTGGAGGTTATCGAGTACCTCAGGATTGCACTCGTAAGCCTCCACCAGGACATGCCTGCCCAAGCCCTTGCCGGTTACTTTCAATCCAACCCCCTCCTTTCATTTTCATGCTTTTGCAAAATTTAAAACGGGAAGCCGCCCTGCTTCCAGGACTCAACCCCCCGTCCTTATTCACACTAAGAATAATTATAACTACCTTCTTTCCTATGTCAACACCTTTTTTACGAATTTTAAAGCTATTTTTAAATTCCCACAGAAAATCAAAGCCTATATGCCATCGGTTGACCAAATGCTATTTTCTCTATCTCATCTGCGCTGTATAGTCTTCCCCTATTCATACCGGGACACTCCCGAGCAAAACTCTCCCACCTTTTTCTCGAGATAATTATAGAAGGCCAGAAAGGATAGCTCCTACACTGCGCAGGTCGAACCTCATATATCGTGCATCTTGCGCTATCTTCATCATAGAAAATACAGCTTCCGTTATACCTTTCCTTTAGAGACCAATCTCCATCAACCGATCTCATATACTTTTTTATGAAATCTAAAAGAGGTAGCCCCAGGTAAGCCGCTATCCTCTCGGCCTCCCTGAGGCTACACCATACATACCCCGGCGCTCCCCTACAGCACCTTCCACAACCTATGCACTCAAATCTTAAGCCGGATTCATACCATCTCTTCCTTGACATAGTTAATGAGTTTCCCTATACCTTCTATCTCAACCACAACTTCATCTCCATCCTTTATCGGGCCTATTCCAGAAGGTGTTCCAGTTGCTATCACATCACCTGGTTCCAGAGTCATTACCCTTGAAACAAAGGAAACCACCTGATAAACGTTAAAAATCATCCTTGAGGTCCTGCTACTTTGCCGAATCTCCCCATTCAGGTAGAGCTTTATAGCGAGATCGGATGGATCCAGCTCCATGGATATCCAAGGTCCCACCGGTGCAAAGGTATCAAAGGACTTCGAGCGTGTCCACTGACCATCTTTCTTCTGCAAGTGTCTCGCAGTAACATCATTAAAGCATGTATAGCCCAAAATATATTCGGAAGCCTTTTCCTCACTAACGTTCTTACACTTTCTTCCTATGACTACAGCGAGCTCAGCCTCATAGTCAACTCTTCCTACTCCTTTGGGAATCAAAATGGTTTCACCGCTTCCTATAACCGCGGAAGGGGGCTTAAGGAATATAAGCGGTTCATCAGGTACAGGTAAACCGGTCTCCTCAGCGTGATCCTTGTAATTCAAGCCAAGAGCCACTATCTTAGTGGGAGAAATCGGCGACAGCATCCTCACATCTGAGAAGGAAACTTCGTCTTCCGCCTCCACGTTTTCCACGATATCGCTTAAAGAGCTTCCCCTTAAAAGTTTTATTCTTTCCCCTTCGACCAAACCCCATCTTTCTCTCCCATCGAGCATAAAGCGTGCCATGAAAGCCAAGCATTTTCACTCCCTTCAGAGAAAGTTATTCAGCAGCAATTTTCTCCACAGGTTCAACGGGATGCTCCTCCCTTATAAGATCTCCCCTTTCTTTAATCCTCACCTTTCTGTATATATCCAGACCGGTACCAGCCGGTATAAGGTGCCCAATGATCACGTTCTCCTTAAGACCCAAGAGAGGATCATAGGCTCCCTTGACCGCAGCAGACGTTAAAACTTGAGCGGTTTGCTGGAAGGATGCAGCAGAAAGGAAGCTATCGGTAGTTAACGCAGCCTTGGTTATACCCTGAAGAAGTGGTTTTACAACGGGTTTTCTACGCTGACGCCTCACATAGCCCACCTTTTGCTCAAGCTGATATGAAACCGCGCCAGAAAGGAGACTTCTTACTACAAGCTCATTTACAGGTAGCTGAGCGATTTCATGAAGCGTTTTTTGATTTAGCTCCTGACCCGCAGGGAAGATTTCATTGCCTTCGCTATTCAAAAGAGGTTGTGCCAGTATCTTACCGTATACTTCATCCGTTAATATGTTCATCTTAGCTTCAACGAGATCTATCATTTTCCCATCAATCTCAATGACCGGAAGATTCAAATCAAGTATGGCATCTATAATATCAGCCGAGTCAACCCTTGTTCCCTTTTCAATTGCAACTTCTTCTCCTCTGGTTAGATCAGAAGTGATAACTCCTCCCCATATCGTGGTAAAGAGATAGTTTCTCAGCTTATCCCTTAGAGAAACGGTTTCCACTCTTCTCCAAACCTTTATTTCCTTAACTCTGCTATTCGCTATAAGCTCTATATGATCATGAGAAATCAACGTATCCGCAGGCAGAATCTCCTTACCAGTGTCGACATCCACAACAGGCTCAGAAGTTATCTCACCCACAAGATCCTTAAGAATGCTCTCATCGCGTATCAAAATCTGCCTGATGTCGCTATCGAGAATCCTATTAAGTAGATCTCTGGTTATGATGTCCCCATCTTCCGCTACTACATTACCATCCGCATCAAATACGGGTTCCGCGAGAACCTTGTTTAACACCCTTTGAGAGAACTCAAGCTCACCGAATACTACCCTTAATGGGGATTCTCCATCCTCAATAACGACTTCCTTAACCGTGCAATCTGGAGAGCTCAAACGCATAACATCTCCTTCTTCAAGGACATCCCCTTTATGGAGCCTTATACCATCATCACTCTTTTCCTTAACGGTCTCTTCCACCTTCTTACCAACGAGTATACTTAAGTTTTCCTCGGTTATCTTCCTGTTCTCAATCTCTATGAATTTCTCTATAGCTTCGAGATCTTCAGTATATATGACTTCTCCCGGCAGGAGATGAGTGTCCCCCTCACTAACGACCCTTACCTTATTTGGAGGCACTATTTTCCTTATTATCGTCTCTATATGCCTATCGTTTATAACAACCCCCTGAGCCCTATAAACCATCTGAATCTGATCAACGAGATACCTTTGCACCGCACCAACGCCCTGGATAGCCAAAATCTCCTGAGGATCAAGATCTCCTTCTGTCAAGAGATCTCCCTTCTTAACTTCATCACCTTCGTCAACGAGCAAGCTAAGAGTAATTGGTATGTTGTAGACCTTCTTAATACCGCTTTCTGACTCAAGCGTAAGCTTATATTTCCCATCCTGCTGTTTAATCTCAGAAATCACTCCATCAAATTCCGCTATAAAAGCAGCTCTCTTAGGTCTTCTAACCTCAAACAGCTGCTCAGCTCTCGGCAGACCTTGCGTTATATCCTCACCGGTTCTAACTCCTCCGGTGTGGAAGGTTCTCATAGTAAGCTGAGTTCCCGGCTCTCCTATAGACTGAGCGGCAACAATTCCTACGGCTTCTCCAAGGTCAACCCTTCTTCCTGTTGCAAGGTTTCTGCCATAGCACTTGGCGCATACTCCATGGCGAAGCGAGCAGGTTAAAGGCGATCTGACCCTAACCTTTTTTATGCCCGCTTTAACTATAAGATTAGCCTTTTCCTCCGTAATTTCCTCTCCTTTAGGAACGATAACCTCACCGGTTTTAGGATTAACTATGTCCTCAGCAGCATACCTGCCGATTATCCGTTCCTCAAGTGGGATTACAACCTTTCCGCCTTTTATTAGAGCAGATATTTCTATGCCCTTGTCTGTTCCACAATCTTCACTTCTGACAATTATATCCTGAGCCACATCTACGAGTCTCCTCGTTAAATACCCAGATTTCGCGGTTCTTAAGGCGGTATCAGCCAAACCTTTTCTTGCACCATGGGTGGATATAAAGTACTCGAGAACGCTCAAGCCTTCTCTAAAGTTAGATCTTATTGGGAACTCTATGACCCTTCCAGAAGGATCCATCATCAAGCCCCTTATGCCCGCCATCTGTCCAAGCTGAGCTCGACTACCTCTCGCTCCCGAGGAAACCATCATACCGAGCGGATTGAGAACATCCATTTCCTTCAGGGCGAGTTCCGTCATTCTATTCACCACTCCACTCCAGATTCTCTCTTTCTCCCGAATCTTTTCCTCCTCGGTTATAACGCCTCTTTTAAATCTCTCATCCACTATTCTCGTTCTCTCATCGGCTTCCTTAAGCATCTCAGCTTTATGATAAGGAATATGAACATCATCTATAGAAATAGTTAGCCCCATCTGCGTAGCCATATGAAAACCAACTTCCTTTATCTTATCCAGAAGCTCAACCATAACCGCCTGACCGCACTCCTTATAACAGCGCCCCAGGATACCCGCCAGCTTCTTTTTATCTATAAGCTCATTCACAAAGCGCAATCTTTTAGGAAGAAGACTGTTGAAGTAAACCCTCCCCACGGTAGTCTTAAACCAGCCGTCTTCCACAGGAGAAACCTCCACTTCACCGTCCTCAAACTTCACACAGCCATTCTTAGCCTTAAGATATATAGGTGCATGAAGATGAACCAATTTATGCTCGTAAGCAAGAAGTACCTCCTCAGCAGTTACAAACCTTCTGCCCTCACCCTTAACTCCGCTTCTTTCCGTAGTAAGGTAATAGCAACCTATAACCATATCCTGGGTCGGCGTCACAATAGGAATTCCATTAGCCGGTGAGAGCAGATTATTAGCCGATAGCATAATAATTCTTCCCTCAGCCTGAGCTTCAAGGGAAAGTGGAACATGAACTGCCATTTGGTCTCCATCGAAATCCGCGTTGAATGCGGTACATATAAGAGGATGTATCCTTATAGCCTTCCCCTCAGTTAATACCGGCTCAAAAGCCTGAATGCTCAATCTATGGAGCGTAGGAGCACGGTTTAAAAGAACCGGGTGCTCTTTTATGACTTCCTCCAATACATCCCAAACCTCTGTTTTTCCCCGCTCTATCATTCTACGAGCACTCTTTATATTCGGAACGATCCCTTTCTCAACAAGTCTTCTCATAACGAACGGCTTAAACAGCTCAAGAGCCATTTGTCTTGGAAGCCCGCACTGATAGAGCTTAAGATTTGGACCTATAACTATAACGGATCTACCAGAGTAATCCACACGCTTTCCCAAAAGATTTTGGCGGAATCTACCTTTTTTGCCTCTAAGCATATCCGTAAGTGATTTCAAAGCTCTATTTCCGGGACCTAAAACAGGCCTGGATCTCCTACCGTTATCGAGAAGGGCATCAACCGCTTCTTGAAGCATCCTCTTCTCATTTCTAACTATGATCTCAGGAGCCCTCAAGGAAAGAAGCTTCTTCAATCGATTATTCCTGTTTATAACCCTCCTGTAAAGATCGTTAAGATCAGATGTCGCAAATCTACCTCCATCGAGCTGAACCATAGGCCTAAGCTCAGGAGGTATTACCGGAAGAACATCAAGCACCATCCACTCTGGCTTATTGCCGGAATATCTAAACGCTTCAACAACTTCAAGCCTCTTTATAAGCTTACTCTTCTTCTGGCCAGTAGACTCCTTTATCTGAAGCCTTAGCTCCTCAGCCAAATGATCCAAATCCAAATTCTGAAGGAGCTTCTTTATAGCCTCCGCTCCAACCCCAGCTTCAAAAGACGGATCATATCTCCTACAGAGCTCGTACTCGCTCTCCACGATAATATCTCCCTGCTTAAAGGGAGAGCTCCCTGGATTTATGACTATATAGCACGTTTCCTCAAAATTAGCATTTTCTAATCGCGTTCTAAACTTATCCTCATACTTCTTTCTATAAAGCTCGTATTCTGAAGCGCTCAGAAAATCGCCTTTCCTAAAAGGTATTTTAAGAACTTTCGTTATTATCCTCGTTTCCTCTCCCCTGAGTAAGAAAGGCTCAGCTCTTACCTTATCCTCTCCCACATTCTCGAGAATCGAGCTATATTCTGAAAGAGGAACCAAATCCCCCACCCTATAAGGAATTCCCGTTACGGATTCGTCTATCTCAACTATTTCATAGCATGGTTCCCCTTCAACCATATCACCAAACTCTGCTTTAAGACGCTCGAGCTGGGTAGCGGTGATAACCTCTCCTTTCTCCAGAGGTATCTCCGTAACATCTACAACCCTATAAGCCTCCTCCGCCTTAAACTGCTTATCAAAATGAGCGTGAATCCTATATTGGGAACCAGTAATTATATCTCCCCTTTTGCAAATCCCTCTGCTTTCATTCATCACCTTATAGAGCTGTTCTCTTTTACGGAGAGAAGCGAAGTAAACAACTTTTTCCAAGTCCTTAGACGGGATACCGAGAAGAAGACTCAGCTTGCTCGGAATACCCTTGAGATACCAGATATGAACCACAGGAACCGCGAGCTCTATATGTCCCATGCGTTCTCTTCTAACCCTCGATTCCGTAACCTCAACACCACATCTTTCGCAGACTATTCCCTTATACTTTATATGCTTATATTTTCCGCAATAACATTCATAATCACGCGTGGGGCCAAAGATTCTCTCACAGAAGAGCCCGTCTCTCTCAGGCTTTAAAGTTCTATAGTTAATGGTCTCCGGCTTTCTGACCTCTCCCCGAGACCACTTCCTTATCTGATCTGGGGAAGCAAGCTTTATCTTTATACCCTTAATCTCCATTGCCGGCTATCCCTCCCTTTTCCTCTTCCTCTCTCCCAGGGTTTTCCCTCTCCTTTTCCTCCTCTTCTTCGAGCTCAACCTCCACATCGAGGCAGAGCCCCTGAAGCTCCTTAACGAGAACCTTGAACGATTCCGGAAGCCCAGGCTCCACCACATGCTCCCCTTTCACGATAGCCTCATAAGTCTTTATCCTTCCGGTTATGTCATCAGACTTTATAGTAAGCATCTCTTGCAAGGTATAAGCCGCTCCATACCCTTCGAGAGCCCACACCTCCATCTCACCAAACCTCTGCCCTCCGAACTGCGCTTTACCTCCAAGAGGTTGCTGAGTTATAAGGGAGTATGGCCCCGTGGAACGCGCATGTATCTTATCATCAACCATATGAATTAGCTTCATCATGTACATGTATCCTACCGTTATCTCCTGATCAAACGGCTCTCCCGTCCTTCCATCGTAAAGAATGGTTTTACCGTTAGGCTTAAACCATACTTTCGTCTCAGAGATCTTTTTCAATCCCTCGAAGATATCCTCTTCCTTAGCACCATCAAATACGGGACAGGCAACGTAAATGCCAAGTTCCTTTGCCATCAAGCCAAGATGAGTTTCCAAAACTTGACCAAGATTCATTCTCGATGGAACCCCAAGAGGATTTAAAACCACATCTACAGGAGTACCATCCGGAAGATATGGCATATCCTCTACAGGTAATATCTTAGATATAACCCCCTTATTTCCATGCCTCCCCGCCATCTTATCCCCAACGGATATTTTTCGAATTTGAGCAACGTATACCCTCACAAGCTTATTAACACCAGGTGGAAGCTCATCATTGTTTTCCCTCGAGAAGACTTTAACATCTACAACCTTCCCCCCCTCTCCATGAGGGACTCTCAGAGAGGTATCTCTCACTTCCCTTGCTTTTTCCCCAAAAATTGCCCTTAAGAGCCTTTCTTCCGGCGTGAGATCCGTCTCCCCCTTAGGTGTAACCTTACCGACGAGAATATCTCCCGCCTTTACCTCTGCTCCTATCCTAACGATGCCGTTTTCATCAAGGTTTTTCAAAGCATCTTCCCCAACGTTTGGTATATCTCTCGTAATTTCTTCCGGACCAAGCTTGGTCTCCCGCGCTTCGACCTCATACTCCTCTATATGTATGGAAGTATAGAGATCCTCCTTAACGAGACGCTCACTTATAAGTATAGCGTCCTCAAAGTTATAGCCCTCCCATGGCATAAAAGCTATAAGGACGTTATTTCCTAGCGCAAGCTCTCCTCCCTCGGTAGCCATGCCATCAGCAATGATCTCCCCTGCTTTCACCACATCTCCCTTTTTAACAAGAGGCCTTTGATTTAAGCACGTTCCCTGATTTGATCTCTTGAACTTTAAAAGCTCATATCTATCTTTCTCACCATCGGGCGTTCTTATAACTATCTCGTCAGCACATACCCTTTCCACTACTCCCCCCCTCTTAGCAACGACGACGGTTCCCGAATCCAGAGCTGCTTTGGTTTCCATACCAGTACCTATCAGGGGAGCCTCTGGCTTGATCAATGGAACCGCCTGACGCTGCATGTTAGATCCCATGAGAGCTCTATTCGCATCGTCATGCTCCAAGAAGGGAATCAACGATGTAGAAACACTAAAAACCTGCTTGGGAGAGATATCCATGAAATCCACCATCTTGGCATCGACCCACTCTATCTCTCCCCTATACCTAACTATTACCTTTTCATCCTTAAAGAAACCATTCTCATCAACTGGCGTATTAGCCTGAGCTATATAGTACTTATCCTCCTCATCCGCGGTAAGATAAACCACCTCATCTGTAACCTTCCCATCTACCACCTTTCTATAAGGAGTCTCTATAAAGCCAAATTCATTTACCCGAGCATAGGTACTCAATGAAGTAACGAGACCGATATTAGGCCCCTCTGGGGTCTCTATAGGACAGATTCTTCCATAATGAGTGTAATGAACATCTCTAACCTCAAACCCCGCTCGCTCTCTCGTTAATCCACCTGGACCGAGTGCACTTAGTCTTCTCCTGTGTGTGAGCTCCGCAAGAGGATTCGTCTGATCCATAAATTGAGATAGTTGACTCGAACCGAAAAACTCCTTTACAGCAGCTATAACAGGCCTAACATTCATCAAAACCTGAGGAGTAGCAGCCGCTATATTAGGTTGAATTGTCATTCTCTCCTTAACGATCCTCTCAACCCTCAGAAGCCCTATCCTAAATTGATTCTGAAGAAGCTCTCCTACCGATCTAACCCTTCTATTGCCAAGATGATCTATATCATCGACTTCTCCTTTGCCATCTCTAAGCTGAAGAAGATAGTCCACTATCCCACAAATATCTTCCTTCTGAAGAGTTATAACATCCAAGGGGATATCCAACCCAAGCTTCTTATTAAGTTTGAACCTTCCGACTTTTCCAAGATTGTACCTTCTCGGATCGAAGAAGAGAGCCTGCGCGAGAAGCTTAGCATTCTCGAGTCTGGCTGGTTCACTTGGTCTGAGTCTCCTAAACAGATCTATAAGAGCATCCTCCATAGTAATCGTAGGATCTCTCTCCAAAGTGTTAACTATAGCAGAGTCAAGCTTATAAAGGACAACACTCGTTATATCTCTCTCAAAAAGGAGCTCAAGAGTTTCTTTGGTTATCCTCTCTCCCCTTTTGATAAGAAGCTCCCCCGTTTCAGGATCTAAAACGGACTCCGCTACTATTTTTCCCCTAACAAGGTCTTCAGTTATTTCGGTCTCGTAAATCCCCTCTGAAAAGTATTCAAGTATTTCTTGATTATCCTTAAAACCGAGAACCTTAAGAAGAAGGGTAACAGGGACCTTTTTCCTTCTATCCACCTTAACGGATATTACTTCACCGGGAGTTAGATCGAACTCAAGCCACGCCCCTCTGTCCGGAATGAGGCGTGCGGTGAAGATCTCTCTTCCCTGAGTTCCTATCTCCTTATCAAAATATACTCCTGGAGATCTTATAAGCTGGTTAACTATCACCCTTTCCGTGCCGTTAACTATAAAAGTTCCCCTCTCCGTCATTACAGGGAGATCCCCCATATAAACATCTTCTTCTTTTACCTCACCGGTCTCGCGATTAACGAGCCTCAGTTTGACGAACAGAGGGGCTTGATAGGAAAGGTCCTTTTCTTTAGCCTCTAGTTCGCTGCACTTGGGCTCTCCAAGATAATAATCAACAAATTCTAATACAACATCTCCCTTAAAACTCTCGATAGGAAAGATCTCATTAAAGACTTCTCTAAGACCTTCCTCGAGGAACCACTTGAAGGAGTTCCGCTGAACCTCGATCAAATCGGGGAGTGGTAAAACATCCTTCGACTTACCGTAACAAAGCCTTTTCCTTCCCTTTCCAACCTCGATAAATTTCTCCATGCAAAAAATCACCTCTCAGGGTAACAAGCTTGGGAAGGACATCTTAAACAACAAGTTATGATACTAACAGAAGGAAATAAAAAATGCCAATAGGGAGGAAACCACAGCACCTGAGGAAAAATCGGGGTTTACCTCTCTTTTCTCCTTTTTCCCATGCATTACGCACCTTTGCTCCTAAAATCTATATTTTCCTTGAAAACTGGCGTGCCTGGCGGGAGTCGAACCCGCGACCTTTGGATCCGGAGTCCAACGCTCTATCCACTGAGCTACAGGCACGCTCACTTACTTAAAAGATTACACCAAATGGGTTCTAATGTCAACCACTTGAAGAAGTGAAAGACATTTGCTATCTTAGATCAAGATGAGCGTGGGACAGATAATCCTGATACTAACAACGGGAGTATTAGCTGGCTTTATATTTATATTGGCTTTTACGTAGGATTCATTCAAGCAGGGGGTTGGCTTCTTTTCTCACCTTTGCTCTCGTAACTGCCAGTGGACATGACCTCCTGCACACGAACGCTATTAAGATGGCGATAGTCCATAGTCCTCGTATATACCATTTTCAGCGTCATTCTCTTTTTAAGTCATGGAATAATAGAGTTTAGATCCGGCTTGTTACTCACCGCGGGAAACGTGGTAGGAGCTTATATAGGAACCCGTATAGCTATAAAGAGGGGAAATAAATTCTTGAGAATTGCTCTCTTCGTTATGCTTATGGTAAGTGCCGTGAAAATGCTGTTCGACGTTTTAAAAACGGTCTATTAGATTCATAAGCTTTATGATAAAATTTTTAATAAGGAGGTGACAGAAAAAATGAGGCATATCTTTAAAATCACGATGATTCTTGCAACCATATTTATAATCACGGCCGGAATAGCTCTTGCAAATCAGCCCGCTAAGTTTACTCAGAAGAGCTTTTTCAAAGGAAGCATTATCGTCGATATACCATCCGGCTGGGAAAGCGGCGAGGAAGAAAACATGGCAGCTATGTTCGATCCCCATAAAAATATCGGCGTTATGATAATCATCTGCCCTCAAAAGCAAGATTTAAAGGCTCAAAAGGAAAAGCTATTTCGTGAGATCAAGGAAAATATAAATGCGAAATCTGAACCCAAGAAGCTGGGTTCAGAAACCACAAAGCTTCCAGGTGTTGGAACCGTAAAGCTGGAAAAGCTTGTTTCAGAAACCAGAAATGGTGAGAAAGCGATTATACTCCTTTATTCTGGACAAATTAATGGAAAGAGCTTCATTATAACCATACTGTCGGAAGAGAACCTTTATAAAAAGAACCTACAAACGCTGGGGAAAATACTTGGAAGCATCCGCTTCAAGGCTTCTCCTCCAGCTCCTAAACAAAAACCAAGTGTTACACCTGCACCCTCAGCTCCAGCTCCTCAACCCACACCCAAGCCTAAAACGCAACCTAAACCCACACCTGCTCCAACACCACAGCCTGCACCGAAACCCCAGCCAAAGCCATCTCAGAAACCAACCCTGCAAATTAAACCCAAGCCACAGCAGGTACCTACGCCCCTTAAAGAATACGAGCTTTTTAACGGCCTGATAACTATCAAGATACCCACAGCCTGGGAGAAGTTCAACATCGATGAGAACTTAGTAGCCTTCTCCCCGACCGAGGAAGAAACAGCAGAGTTTTCTGGTATAGCAGTAGGATACCTGAAAAATACATCCTTAAGGGAGATCACGAACGAGATCCTCGATTTCGCCAAAGAGGAATATGAAACCCAGAGTATTGGAAAGACCAAAACAAGTTCCATCCCAATTCCAGGTGCTGGAAACGGCATATTAAACGAGTACATTTTAACAACAAAAGATGGCAAGAAAATAAGGATGCAAACTATTTCCATAAAGGCAGGAAGAGATACTCTTATAGTTGCCTATGTTGGCCCCTCCTCCCTATATGAAAAATACATGAGCGTTTGGGACAGGGTTATCGATACCATATCCGTTAAGCCAAGACCCATCTCCATATCTCCTGCTCCAAAGCCCACACCGGCACCTACTCCGACTCCAGTTCCAACTCCACAACCAACGCCGGTTCCACAACCACAACCAACACCAACTCCTGTACCACAACCTACGCCGACTCCACCCCCCACGCCTCAGCCAGCTCCCACACCAGGGCTTACTCCAACACCCGTACCTACTCCAGGACCTACGCTCCCTCCAACGCCCACACCATCTCCCGCACCCACTCCAGCTCCAATTCCGCAACCAACGCCGGCACCACAACCAGTGCCAACACCCATACCTACACCACAACCAGTGCCAGCACCACAACCACAACCAATACCACAGCCAGCGCCGTCTCTACCCGGACCAACACCCACTCCCGCACCAACCGTACCACCGGTACCCACAGGATGGTCTATATACAGGGATCCGCAGAACTACTTCAGCATAGGAATTCCTCCAGGTTGGTACTATAACCCAACGCCAAATCCGAATATCCCTAAAGGAATACCTTATGTGAACTATATATTTGTGGAAGGTGCAAGGGTGAGCGCAGACTTTAGCGTAGTTGTGGAAACAATACCCATAGGATACACTCTTCAAGGATATGCAGCTGCGGTAGAGATGAATTCGCTGAGCAAATTCCCAGGTTATAAAAAATATTCTGAAACCACGGTTGTTATAAATGGAAGACAGTTCATAAAGAGGGTATTCACCGCTTACATAAACAGCCCCACGGGACAGCAGATTCCAATATATGCCGAGCAATACTATTATGTCTCGAGGAATATCGCTTATACCGTGAATTTTGAAGCTATGCTATCCGACTACCAGCGCTTTCTTCCCATATTTAACAGCATCATAAATACTTTCCAACCGCTTAAATAGAAAGATAGTTGAAAAAAAAGGGGGGGGATGCCCCCACACCATTTTATTAAGGCATCCCCTCCTCAAGTCTCCTAACAAGAGGTATTCGCCTATAGAGGATGTTAAAAAGGAGAAGATAAACGGGGAACTGTATTCCAGAACCTATAAGCTTGGATACAAGTACAACTTTCCACGGGATTCCAAAAAGGATATAAAGAAAATATGGGAGAAGGGTTATCTCCGGAACAATGGTAGATGCTATGAGGGCAACAGTTACCCTCCAAGTAAACGAAAACCTCTTAAAGAGAATAACTGTTATCCCAGGGATAAAACCCCTGAGCGCACTTGTAAGGGTAAAGTGTGGCATATAAGGTCCCATGGGAGAGATTATGTAGCCTATTATGTCAGCTAAAGCTCCGCCTATGGCTCCCTCAACCGGTCCCAGAAAGATACCGAGAAATATAAGTGGGAATGAGCCGAATCCTACCCTTATACCCTCAACGCCACCTATGGCAATTCTTACGCTCCCAAAGCGAGAAAGGACTACGCTAAGTGCGATCATAAAACCGAGAATCGCTAATCTTCGGCTCTTCCTCAAAATAACTCACCTCCCATTTGAATATTATAACACAGGAGGATGATAAAGGTTGAGAACAGTTCCAAAGCTATTTTTGTTTCTTTTTATTTTTCTTCTCTCCTCCATACCTAATCTCGCCCACGGTAGCTTGTATTTCATCATCGAAGTAGAGAACGAGCTTCGAGGAAAGATAATCATAGCTGAAAATGGGAGAGAAATCTACTGTGGTAGAGTTCTAAAACCAGCGGAAGAATATAATGCAAGACCCTTTACCGCAAGCAAGTGGGGCAAGATAGACAGAGTAGTCGCATCTGCGGTAAACGCCATCCATATCTTACGAAAAGAGGGGCTTATAAGCATTCTACCCTTAAAAAGCTATTCATCAGGAGCTCGCTTTAAAAGTTCAATCTTGACCGACATTCCTCCTCAATATACTATTTTTGGTGGAGGATACTCCCCATTTGTAGGGAGCAAAGTTATATGTAAACCGAGAAAGGGAATTCCTGAGAAAATCGAGATAGTCGTATCTAAGGAAAGAAGCAAAATCGTAGAGCTAATTTTTCAGAACTTCGTGGGTGGAAAGATAATAGCAGTGTATGTAAGCGGAGAAAAGAGAATTATCGGCAGGGTTATAAAACCCGTCAAGGGTGTGGGAAGATTTACCGGTAGCAAGTTTACGGGAATAGGAAGGGTAAGAGCAAACCATCCTGGCGTTATATGTATATCCACTTCTCCAATGGGCAAAATAGGAGGATTTCAGATAATACCCTACAAACACTCGCTAAGCAAAGAAATGTTAAAAATAGCATGGGGGCTTACTCAGTGGATGATCGTGGATTTCGCACCGGGGAAGTATCCCCTCTTTGAAAGCGCTATCCTACCGAATTGGAATCCAAGAGCACTGAAATCAAGAAGCTGGAAGGAACTTCTCTTAAGAAGAACGCTGGTTATGGTAAAATTCCGTGATGATCCGTACTGGCGCTTTCTGCCTCCAATCACCGGGAGAAAAGATCACGCTCTGGAAAGCTTGAATAGCGTTAAGCTCTTTCTTCCAATTATAAAAAGAGACTAAGGAGGTGAGATTAAAAAATGGCAAAAGTTAAGTTCTTGGGACACGCCGCTTTCTACATCGAGGGAGAGGGGTTGAAAGCTCTTATTGACCCGTTTTTGAGGGAAAATCCACAGGCGGCTGCCAAACCGGAGGATTTCAACGAACTTAACTACATATTTTTAACTCACGGTCATGGAGACCATTTAGGAGACAGCATAGAGATAGCCAAGAAAACAGGTGCTACCATTGTGGCGGTATTCGAGCTTGCCAATTACTGCTCTGCCAAAGGAGCGAAGATCCATCCTATGCATGTGGGGGGGAGAACAAGCTTTCCATTCGGAAGGGTGAAGCTTGTTCCTGCATCACACGGTTCCGGAATAATAGAGGGAGAGAAAATACTATATGGAGGAAATCCCTGCGGAGTAATAATTGAAGTTGAGGGAAAGAAAGTCTACCACGCTGGAGACACCGGTCTTATAGCTGACATGATGCTCCTTAAAGATGAAAAGATTGATCTTGCACTTCTTCCCATCGGTGGAAACTTCACGATGGATCTGGAAGATGCGCTGAAAGCCCTTGATTTGATAAAACCCAAGAGGGTTATACCTATGCATTATGATACCTGGCCACTTATAAAAGCAGATCCAGAGGAGTTCGCTAAGGGGGCAAAGGAACGCAGCGTAGTTCCCATTGTTCTTAAACCTGGGGAGGAAACAACAATATAACATAAAAAGAGAGGCGCTCACTCGAGTGAGCGCCTCTCTTTTCGCTCTATCTTATGGTGCCGGAGGCGGGATTTGAACCCGCACGGGCAAAAAACCCACTGCCCCCTCAAGACAGCGTGTCTCCCAATTCCACCACTCCGGCTTCCAGCATCAACACATATTATATAACCTTCTAGCTTATTTTTCAAGCCCCTTTTCACTAAAAGATAGCATAGCCTCTGCTACTTTCAAATCCATGGAATATGTTATTTTGATGTTTTTCTCCTCTCCAGGAGCGAGAAAAATGGGATTTTCAGGAAAGTACCTTTTTACTAAGCTACAATCATCAGTTGCCTCCCTAAAGTTTTCCTCCAAGGCTTTAGCATGAGCACATCTTATAAGAGAGAGCTTAAAGCCTTGAGGAGTTTGAAGAGAAAAGAGTTTTTTTCTATCAGGAATATCAATCAAAACTCCTCCTTCACCCGCAATTCCTATTGTTTCCTTAACCGGAAGCGCAAGGCTAACGGCATTATAATCATTAAGCAAGTCAATAACCTCCTCTATCTTTATAGTAGAGATAAAGGGCCTTACCGCGTCGTGAATCAAAACCTTTCCCTCGTCCTCATTGATAGACTCCAAACCCTTTCTAACACTCTCTTGCCGTGTTTTCCCTCCCCCCACTATTCTCATGACTTTCTTAAAGCTCATTAATACTCTCCTTCCAAGCTCAAGGTAGGATGAATTAACAACCACGATTATTTCATCAACGCGATCGCTTCTTTCAAAAGGAATAACAGACATCTCAAGTAAAGTTTTCCCGAAAATTCTTGCAAATTGTTTCGGTAGAGGGGACCCGAACCTTCTTCCCTCACCTCCAGCAACAATAACGGCAAAAACCCTCACGCGTAAATCACCCCTTTATGATATATAATACTTCACAAAAAGAAAAAAGGAGGTGTCTCGCGTGTCTGATAAGATCGATTGGCTGAGACTCGAGCGAGACGAATCTATCTATCGCTCTACAAGCGTTCTTCCGGGCTCCAAGGAAAAAATCCTTGATGCGGTGGCAAGATCCGCTTATAATAACGAAAGAGCCTACAGCGGTTGCACAAGGTCCGTTTTAACCGCCTTAAACGAACACTTACATCTGCTATCCTTTGAAAATTTTAAGCACTGCTTTAGAGCATGTACTGCCTTAGCGGGTGGTGTTGCCAGAATGGGAGAAATATGCGGGGCTTTAACGGGAGCAATCATAGCTATAGGCTTAGCCTTTGGTCCAGAAAGGTTCGAGTTGTATAATGAATACTCTAAAACCATGGAAATAGCAGCTGATTTCTTCAACAGATTTAAAAATAAGTTTGGATGCGTCAGATGCTCTGAGCTTCAGGAGAAAATCTTCGGCAGAAGCTATGATCTTAAGGATCCCCGAGAAAGAGAAGCCTGGGTAGCTAACGGTGGCTTGGATAAGTGTCCTCTTCTATGCGCCGAGGTTGCGAGAATGGCAGCAGAGTTTATCTTAGATGTTAGAGCCTCGATAAATCCATAGCCTTCCTAAGTTTTCTTTTAATCCTTTGAAGGGCGTTATCCACCGTCTTTAGGGAGCAGCCTATGGCTTGGGCGATCTCAAAGTAGCTTTTTCCCTCAAGGTACTCACGAAGTATGCTTCTCTCTAAATCACTAAGGGAGATATAAAAACCATGAAGAGCCTCTCTCTTAGAGAGGCTCTCATCTATATCCAAACCTTCGCTCCCCAGCTCAATATCAAGCGAAACCTTGCTTTCGAGAGGAAGATCCTTACGCCTGGTAGCTCTCCTTAGAGCACTTATAATCTGCCTTTCAACGCACATTTCCATAAAAGTTTTAAAGCCAGTAAGCTTAGATGGATCAAATGATCTAACTGCTTTAAGAAAACCTATCATGCCTTCTTGAACGATATCTTCAAAGTCCACATCCGGAATAAAATATTTTCTAGCTATAAGCTTTATGAATGGTGCGTATTTTCTTACAAGCTCTCCCCATGCTTCTTCGTCTCCCTCCTTGGCACGCTTAAGAAGCTCCCCTTCCATGGTCCGCAAGATCACTCACCTACCTTAAGAAGCATCTCCGAAGAAAGAACTTCAAAGGAGTCTTCCACTCTAACTATAAGCCTTCCTCTATCATCTATGTCTTCAGCAATGCCAGAAAGAATTTCTCCCTCCTTCTCGAAAGTTATTTTTCTTCCCAGCGTTTCACATAGAGTTCTATACTCAGAGAGAATCCTTTCAGGATAGCTTTTAAGAAGCTGATTACTATGATAAAGCTCATTTAATATATCTCGAAGCGTTTTCTCGACCGCTGGAATGTAGCCTGCTTCTTCCTCAAAAGATGTTATCCTTTCGCGTAAACCAGAAGGAAAACCAAAGGATTTTCTTAAATTAAGTCCAACTCCCAAGAGACAGAACTCTAACTTATCTCCGTTGAAGATTCCCTCCGTAAGTATGCCACAGATCTTCTTACCTCGAACGAGAACATCGTTTGGCCACTTTAGCTTTGCATCGAGTCCTTTCCCTCGAAGGAATGAGGAGACTCCCACACCGGAAGCGATGTTAATGAGCTGGAGCTTGTCTGATGAAAGAGATGGCCTAAAAGAAATCGTGAACCATAATCCCGCTCCCTTTGGTGAGAACCACTTCCTTCCTCGCCTTCCCTTTCCACGAATCTGAGTTTCAGCCCACACCAGAGTCCCATCTTTTAGCTTTCCTCTTTTATAAAGCCTCTTTGCCTCCTCTTGTGTAGAATCAACCAGCTCAAGATAGTATGTCGGATTACCCCACATTTCCCTTTGAGTCAGCTTCCTTGGTCTTCTCCTCCCCCTTTTTACCCCACTCTCTTAAAGCTTCGGCCATCTCTCTAAGCTTCGCCTCAACCGCACGGTGGAACTCCTCTGGAGACATTCCAGTTAGTATCTCTATGCCTTCATCTATGGTCTTTATCGCGTATATGTGAAATTTACCTTCCTTAACGGCGCTCACTATATCCTCTCTCAGCATAAGACTCTCTCTATTTCTATAGGGAATGATAACGCCATGACTGCCATTTAGGCCCTTTATTTTACAAAAATCGAAGAATCCCGCTACTTTCTTATTAACACCACCGACGGGCTGTATATTCCCCTTTTGATCCACCGAACCGGTTATTGCTATGTCTTGCCTCAAGGGGATTCCCGAGATCGCCGAAAGAAGGGCATATAGCTCGGCTGCAGATGCGCTATCCCCTTCTACCCCATCATATAATTGCTCAAAACATATGCTTGCAGAAAGCGTTAGCGGAAAATCCTTAGCATACTGTGAAGCCATATAATTCGAAAGTATCATGACTCCCTTATCATGAATTTTTCCGCTCATCTTGCTTTCTCTTTCTATATTTATAACGCCTTTCTGCCCCAGATGAACGGTAGCGGTTATCCTACTGGGCTTCCCAAATGAATAATCTCCAACGTTCAACACCGCAAGGCCATTTATCTGTCCTATCTTTCTACCGTCAGTCTCAACGATGATTTGATCTCTCGCAAACATCTCCTTAAGCTTCTCTTCATATCTGTTTTCACGGTATATCTTTTCCTCTATGGCTCTCTTAATA
This sequence comes from Synergistota bacterium, assembly GCA_021159885.1. NCBI lineage: Bacteria > Thermotogati > Synergistota > Synergistota bacterium. The sequence continues at coordinate 46,623 of JAGHDO010000029.1, forward strand.
TGCTTGGCAGTGATATACTCGCTACCTTCCATAACTGCCCAAGCGTTAGCCTCAACGAGAACCGCTATAAGATCACTGAATTTCGTAGAAAGCTTTTTCTGGTCCTCGGCAAGCTCGCTGCTGTAATCTACCAAAGCAGCAACAGCGCTTTTATCACAGTGTAGCAGACCTTCCTCCCTGCAATAAGAAGAGATAAAAGAGCATATTTCCCTCACGTTCTCTTCGCTTCTTTCCATTTCAACATCGAAGTCAACCTTTATCTTAAAAAGCTTCTTGAAATCATCATCGAAAATCGAAAGAAGATGATACATAAGCGGACTTCCTATAAGCATGACCTTAAGATTAACGGGAATGGGTTCTGGCGACAGACCAGATATGGGAATTAAGCCTATATGCTCTGCTATGTTTTCTATTCTAACCTCCCGGGTTTTCAAAACTCTCTTTAAAGCATCCCAAGCGCCGGGATTTCTCAGGAGATCCACAATATGTAGGATAAGGTATCCCCCATTTGCCCTGTGGATGGCTCCTGCCTTTATTTTAGTGAAGTCTGTTATCAAAAATCCCATCCTTTGTTCATACTCAAGCTTACCAACGAGGTTATAATAGGTAGGATTGCTCTCAAAAACAACAGGAGCTCCCTCAAGATGAGAGTTATCTACAAGAAGATTCACCTTATACCTATCAAATGAAATCGGAGGCTTGCGTCCCCCCTGCTCTTCATCTCTCACGAGAAAATCGTGAAGATGATCAACCACATCCTCCATCATATCCTCGAGAAAAGCAACAACCTTAGGAAGCTCAACATATTTCTCCTTAAGATCCTTAAAGAGCCCTCCTATAACGAAAACGCATAACTCTCTTTCCAGCTTCTTTATCTTCGCTCTCGCGTCTCTCTCAAGCTTTTGAATTTCCCTCATAACTTGCATAGTTCTTTCATGAAGCTCCAAGGATCGCGCTTCAAGCTCTCTCTTTCTTTCAACGGGAAGCGAGTTAAACTCCTCCTGTGTCATTTCTCTTCCATCAACAAGAGGAACGTTCACAAACCCCGTTGGGGTTCTCTTAACCACAAAGCCAAGAAGCTCCGCTTCCCTGTTTAAAGCTTCCATGAGCTCGTTTACTTTCTCCTGAAGTTCTTTAAAAACCGCTCTTTTCTTAGCCTCAAATTCCTCCCCTTCAAATGCTTTAGGTATGCGAACTCTCAGCTCCTCAAGCAACTCCTCTATATCTCTCTTGAACTCTCTCCCCCTGCCTGCCGGGAACGAGAGAGCAACTGGACGCGAGGGATTCTTAAAATTATAAACATAGCACCAATCTGAAGGTGGGGGCTCAGTAGAGGCAACTTCTTGAGCAACCTTCTTAGCATAGCTTGTTCTTCCCGTTCCGCTCATCCCAACAAAGAAAAGATTATACCCTGGGCTTTTTACCCTAAGACCAAAGTTCGCAGCCTTAACCACTCTATTTTGTCCTATTATAGATCCCTTAAACGGTTCTATTTCTTCCGTAGTATTAAAATCGAATAACTCTAAGGGACATCTTGCCCTAAGTTGATCATGTGATAGCTCCAACGGGAAACACCCCCCTTTTTAAAAACAAAGCCTTAAAAAGATTATATCAAATTTTGTGGTATAATCTTAGGAGCGAGTAAAATATGCAGAAGAGGGGGTAAGAACAAGATGTTTAAAACTTTAAGAAGTCAGATGAAGCTCATCTTTATTATCGTCGCTATTTTCTTCGCTTTTTCGATATATCTGGGATATGGCGCGTATCTAAGGGGTAGAAGAACGGGCGGAGCACCAACAACGGCAGCCATAGTAAACGGCGTGCCAATCTCGAAGGCTGCTTTAAACTCCACCTTAAGAAGGGAGCTATCCAGATATAAGCCTGAAGATCTGAGAAACATGAAGAAAGAGGAATTTGAAAAGATAAGAAGAAGCGTACTTCAAGGGCTCATAAACTATGAGCTCCTTTATCAGGAAGCTTTAAAAGAAGGGCTAAAACCATCATCAAAGGAAATAGATGATGCCATTAAAAGCTTTGAAAAGAAGTTTCCGAGCAAGGAGGAGTTTCTCAGATTCTTAAGAAGACAGGGAGTAACTGTATCCGATCTTAAAAGAGGCCTGGAAAAAGACTTAGCGGTGAGAAAGCTGCTCAGTAAAATTCAAGAGAACGTTAAGGTTAATGAAAAGGAGATAAGAAACCTCTACGAAAAGTATAAGAAGGCTTTCGTCGAGCCCAAGAAGTATGAAATAGCTTACTTAGAGTTAAAGGATTCCAAGAAGGCAGAGGAAATTTATAAAGAGCTTCAATCTGGCAAAAAGTGGAGCGATATAGCTCCTAAGTCCAAGCCGGAAAAGAAAAGCCTTCGTGAGCTTCCAAAGCAATTTTCTAAGGAGGAAAAGGAGTTTAAAGCGAAATCACCATTTATCATAAAAGATGACAAGGAGAAAAAATATTGGGTGGGATATGTATTCTCCATCATACCTCCCAAGCAAAGAAGCTATGAAGATGTCAAAAAGCAGCTTGAACAGATATTAAGGTATACCGAGGGAGCCGAAGCGCAGAGAAAGTTCATCCTTGCCCTTCGCGCTAAGGCAGAAATTAAATACATTGATCCCTCGCTCGCTCCTCCTCCACCCGCTCCCAAGGAGAAAAAAGCTGCCAAAGAAGAAGCAAAACCAAAGCAGAAAGAATCTAATAAAGGCAAAAGGGTAAAAGAAGCCGAGAGCAAGAAAGCAACCGAAAGCAAAAGTAAGTAAAATAAGAAGGGCGTGCGCTTAAGCGCACGCCCTTCCTTTATATACTTCACGAAGGAGCAAGCGTTCTTTGAATCCTCTTTATAGAGATAGCCTTCTTTGATATGGGATCGATTTCCACAACGATCCCTTGCAAGACTACCTCCCCCTTAGCAACTTCGAATTTTACGGGCATCCCTGTTAAAAAGCGCTTTATGACCTTATCCGGACTCATCCCTATTATAGAATTAGCTGGACCCGTCATGCCAACATCGGTTATATAAGCTGTACCCTTAGGTAGTATCCTTTCATCGGCGGTCGGCACATGTGTATGAGTTCCAAAAACGGCGCTGACTCTACCATCAAAGTAGTAAGCAAAGGCAAGCTTTTCAGATGTTGCTTCAGCGTGAAAATCAACCAGTATAGGCTTATCCTCTGAAGCAAGAAGTGCCAACATCTCATCCATGCGCGTGAATGGGCAATCTATTGGGACCATGAATATCCTACCTTGGAAATTAGCCACAATTAAGGAATCCAAAACTATAAATCCCCTCCCTGGTACCCCAGGTGGATAATTATAGGGTCTTAAGACGGGATACTCATCGCTTCTTAGGATCTCTAATACTTCCTTCTTATCCCAAACGTGATTGCCCGTGGTTATGACATCCACACCCGCATTAAGAATCTCTTCAACGACGCTTTGCGTAAGTCCAAAGCCTCCAGCAGCATTTTCTCCGTTGGCTATCACCAGATTAACCCCAAGCTCCTTCTTGAGCTCAGGAAGGAGCTCGCGCACAGCCCGTCTCCCAGGCCTTCCTATTATATCTCCTATAAAGAGAACCTTCGGTATACTATTTCGCGTAGTCAACGCTCCTCGTCTCCCTTATAACGGTTACCTTTATCTGACCAGGATATTTAAGCTCACTTTCAACCTTTCTGGCTATATCGTAAGCAAGCTTCGCCGAAAGAGCATCGTCCACAACTTCCGGTTTAACGATTACCCTTATTTCCCTTCCAGCCTGTATAGCATACGCCTTTTCTATACCGCTAAAGGAGGATGCTATCCTTTCAAGATTTTCAAGCCTCTTTATATACTCCTCAAACGTTTCTCTTCTCGCTCCGGGTCGTGAAGCAGAAATAGCATCTGCAGCTTGTATCAAAACTGCAAGTATGGTTTGAGGCTCTACCTCTCCGTGATGCGCTTCTATAGCATGAACTATCTCTAGAGATTCTCCATATCTTTTAGCAAGCTCAGCACCTATCTGAGCATGTGTTCCTTCAACATCAAGATCGATTGCTTTCCCAATGTCGTGCAAAAGCCCCGCTCTCTTAGCCATCGTGATATTCTCCCCAAGCTCAGCAGCCATAACGCCTGCTATGTAGGCTACTTCAAGAGAGTGGTTTAAAACGTTCTGCCCATAGCTCGTTCTATACTTAAGCTTCCCAAGAAGCTTCACAAGCTCGGGATGCATTCTGCCAATCTTGGTCTCAAAGACGGCATCCTCTCCAGCCTCCCTTATATCCTCCTCAACCTCTTTTTTCGCCTTATAATACATCTCCTCTATGCGAGCTGGATGAATCCTACCATCAGCTACAAGCTTCTCGAGCGTCCTTCTCGCTATCTCCCTCCTTACCGGGTTATGACACGATATTATAACCGCCTCTGGGGTATCATCTACGATTAGATCGGCACCGGTTAAGGTCTCAAAGGTTCTTATGTTTCTCCCCTCTCGCCCAATTATTCTGCCTTTCATCTCGTCATTAGGTAGAGGAACAACAGAAACAGTAGCTTCTACGACATGATCAACGGCGCATCTCTGAATCGCAAGGGAAATGATCTCCCTCGCCTTCTTTTCTCCCTCTCTTCTCGCCTGACTCTCCATCTCCTTTATGAGCATTCCCGCCTCCTTCTCTATCTCCCTTTCCAGCCCTTTAAGGAGCATCTCCTTTGCTTCCTCAGATGACAAGCCGGATAATCTCTCAAGCGTTTCCCTCTGCTCAGCTATTATCTTCTCCACCTCCTTCTTAAGCTTCTCAATTTCTCTTTCTCTCTGCTTAAGCTCTTCCTCACGGCGGGATAACATCTCACTCCTTCTTTCGAGGGATTCATCCCTCGAAAGAAGCCTTCTCTCAAATCTCTGAAGTTCCCCTTTCTTTTCCCTATACTCCCTTTCCCACTCTACTCGTAATCTGTGAATCTCCTCACGAGCCTCAGCTATCCTTTCCCTCTTTATAGACTCAGCTTCCTTCTCAGCTTTACTTATTATACTCTTAGCCTCCTCCTCGGCGCTTCTTATCCTTCTTTCAGCCATATATCTTCTGAACCAGTATCCAAAAGCAATACCTCCAACAAAAGCCATCAAAATATTTATAACGTGAATATATCCGATGGCTATCACCCCCTTTATTCCGTTTTCAAGGATCATCGCTTAAAGAGATTTAACTCTTTTCCTCAAAGAGGGCTTCTTTTTTCGAGACCTCCTTATCCTCAGGCCTCTTAAGCCCAAGACGCTCCAAAACAGCCCCCTCTATACTATCCAAGACCTCCGGATTAGCATCAAGATACGCCCTTACGGCATCTCTGCCCTGTCCGAGGCGATCCTCACCAAAGTAAAACCAAGATCCACTTTGCCTTATAACTCCCACTGCTAAAGCGGCTTCGAAAACGCTCGAGGAGCGAGGTACCCCTACCCCGTATATTATATCGAACTCAGTTTGCTTAAATGGAGGCGCAACCTTGTTCTTAACGACTTTAGCTCTTACTCTCGCCCCTATAATCTCATGGTCCTTCCTTATTGTCTCTCCTCTTCTAACCTCAAGCCTCACCGAGGAGTAAAATTTAAGGGCTCTTCCCCCAGTGGTAGTTTCACTGGGACCAATTTGGAACCCCATCCCTATCTTTTCCCTAATCTGATTTATAAATACCGCTATCGCTCTCGTTTTACTTATTATAGACGTAAGTTTCCTCAACGCCTGAGACATCAAACGTGCTTGCAGACCTACGTGAGCGTCGCCCATTGATCCTTCTATTTCCGCTTGAGGCACCAGCGCAGCAACTGAATCTATGACGACTACATCTACCGCCCCACTTCTTACGAGAGTTTCCGCTATCTCGAGAGCTTGTTCTCCACTATCCGGCTGAGAAAGAAGAAGATCCTCAACCTTAACGCCGACCGCCTTCGCGTACAGAGGATCAAGAGCATGTTCCGCATCTATAAAAGCAGCAACGCCACCGCTCCTCTGCGCGGAGGCGATTAAATGCAAAGCTACAGTTGTTTTCCCAGAAGCCTCCGGTCCAAATATCTCGACTATCCTCCCGCGAGGGAACCCACCCACCCCAAGGGCAATATCAAGTGGAAGAATTCCAGAAGATATCACATCCACAGGACCTATACTTTTCTCTCCCAATCTCATTATTGCTCCCTTTCCAAAAGCTCTCTCTATTCTACTAATTGCCTCTTTTAATATCTTTTCTCTGTCAACTTTTGTTTTTTCCCCACACTATTAACCTCCTTCCAGTGCAAAAGTAGCCAAGGGAGTGTACACTGGCCCATCATGGAAAAGCTGACTTCTCATTAGAACCAATTCCTTAACCATGAAGGAACCAAAAACCCTGTCCTCATTCCTTCGAAGCACTTCCCTAAGAGCAGCTTCCATTTTCCCAGATTTTACCCTTCCAAGAGTTATATGAGGAGAAAATGGTTTATTCTCCCTGCGGAAACCCTGCTCTCTCGCGCTTTTCTCGACAAAGTTCCTCAGCGTTTCAAGAGCCTCCAATCCCTCTCCTTCTATCCCCACCCATATAACCCTGGGGCGATCCCAGCTCGGAAAAGCCCCTATTCCCCTGAGAGAAAGGCTAAACGGCTTCAAGTTTAAGTCTGGAATTCCGCTTTGAAGAGAACTTCTTATCCTTTCCACCTTCGTATGAGGTTCCTCCCCCAGAAACTTTAA
>JAGHDO010000030.1 GCA_021159885.1 Synergistota bacterium
TAGTCTTATATGCTAAGAAAGATGATGTTGCTGATACTCTATCAAGCGTAAGGTATCTTTTAAAGGAAGGAAAAATAGTTGTTAGGGATGGTAAGATAGTTGAGGCGGATTCTATCGGTAGGATCATAAGAGTAGACACTGGCTTAGATGATAGTGCTTTAAGCGGTGAGATCATAGACCTTTTTGACAGGTTCTATTCTATAAGTTTTTCCAACTACAAGGTAGAAAACGCTTATCTTAAAAGAGAGGAGGTAATCTCCTGTGGTGTTTCAAATGGATAAAGTGAGGGATACCTTTGCGGAAGCGTTTAAGATGTATGGTGCTCGGGTAATTATCACCGCTATTAACGATAAATGGGCTCTGGAGTCTGCGAGGTCATTTACCGGGTTTGCTACTTCAGTTATAGCCTGTGGTTGTGAGGCAGGTATAGAGAGAATCTTATCGCCGGATGAGACTCCGGATGGTAGGCATGGCGTAAGCGTCCTTATATTTGCGATGTCGAGAAAAGCACTTGAGGACCAGCTTTTAAGGAGGATAGGTCAATGCGTTTTAACCTGTCCAACAACAGCTTGCTTTAATGGTCTTGAGGCTGATGAAACCCTTCCTATTGGAAAAAGCATAAGATATTTTGGCGATGGCTTTCAGATGAGCAAGTTTCTTAACGGTAAAAGGTACTGGCGTGTACCAGTGATGGAGGGAGAATTCTTAATCGAGGAGAGCTATGGAATAAAGAAAGCTATAGGCGGTGGGAATATACTGATTCTCGGTGATAGCGTTGAAAGCGTTCTCGAGGTGGCTGAGAGGGCGGTTAGCGCTTCACGGGAGGTAAAAGACGTGATTCTACCCTTCCCTGGGGGCGTTGTAAGAAGTGGAAGTAAGGTTGGTTCTAAGTATAAGTTTCTTAAGGCGTCCACTAATACCGCTTTCGTTCCTCAGCTTCGTGCACATACCTCTGCTGACCTTCCGAAAGGGGTGAAATCGGTCCTTGAGATAGTTTTCGATGGCTTGACACTGGAAGCAATTAAGGAAGCGATGAGAGTTGCCATTGAGTCAGCCTTGGAGGTTAAGGGCGTAATAGAGATAAGTGCTGGAAACTACGGAGGGAACTTGGGGCAGTATAAGATTTACTTAAGAGAGCTGTGGGAGGGATCTTAAATGCTGGTGCTTACGCTTAAGGAGAACCTATCGGTACCATTAGAGGCGGAAAGCATAAGCGTAGATATTTTTTTCGAGAAAAAATCGATAAGTGATATAGCTAAACTTCCGGTTTTTTACGGTAGGGATGGGTATGAGCTTGGAGACTTCTTTGATATAAAGGGTTCTATCGATGATGCTAAGATCTTGATAGAGGGAGATTTGGGTAAGGTAAAGAGAATAGGAAAAGGCATGTCTTTTGGTGAAATAGAGATACATGGAGATATAGGCATGCATCTCGCTGAGGGTATGAAAGGGGGAAAAATATCTGTTAGGGGTAGCGTTTCTGACTGGATGGGCTGCGGAATGTCGGGAGGGATTATAAGGGTTGATGGAAATGTCGGAAATTTTGCGTGTGCCTCTGCGTGGGGAGAGAAGAAAGGCATAACCGGCGGGGTTGTTTTCATAAATGGATCGGCCGGCGATGATCTGGGAAGGAGAATGAGAAGGGGAACCATTTTCGTTATGAAAGATGCTGGAGATTTCACAGGGTGTGGAGTTATAGCCGGTACCATATTCGTTATGGGAAAGGTGGGCAAAGGATTAGGAGCGGAGATGAAGAGAGGAAGCATAGTTCTTCTTGAAGAGCCATCTTTCCTGCTACCATCTTTCCGCTATAGTGGAGAGTTTAAGGCTCCTTTTATCAGTCTTTATGTGTCTTTCTTTGAAAGGGAGTTTTCGGTAAAGCTTCCTGAGAAGCTAAAGAATGGGTATTTTAGAAGATATATGGGAGATTTTCTTCAGCTTGGAAAGGGGGAAGTGCTTATATGCTCAAGCTAAACGGTAGGGCTTGGAAAATACTTGAACGCTTAGTGGAGGAAAGCGATGTTCTAAGGATCCGGGTTCATCGCTCTGAAAAGGGAGCGTTATTGATCGATGCGGGAGTTAAGTGCACGGGATCACTGAAAGCTGGCTTGCTGATTTCCGAGATACTTCTTGCGGGTTTGGGGGAGGTTAGATTGATTTATGAGAATGGCATTCCTCAGATCCAGGTTCTGACCGATCAGCCCCTTTATGCATGTATGGCCTCGCAGTATGCAGGCTGGCGCATCTCGATGGGAGATTTTTTTGCTCTGGGTTCTGGGCCTGCGAGGGTCCTGGGCAGTGAGGAGCCTCTTATTGAAGAATTTGAATGGAATTTTAGAGAGGAAAAGGCGGTTATCTTTCTTGAAACGCGAAAGTTTCCTACAGCTGAGGTTATTGAATACATAGCGAGCTCATGTAAGGTTTCTCCTGAGAATCTTGGTGTAGTTTTTGCCCCAACGGGAAGTCTTGTTGGGGCAGTTCAGGTAGTTGCCCGTGTTGTTGAGACGGGTATTCATAAACTTCACGAGTTGGGGTATGACATTTCAAAGATAGTTTCTGGCATGGGGGTTGCTCCTCTGCCACCACTTGGTGAAGATGATCTTGAGGCTTTGGGAAGAACGAACGATGCAGTTATATATGGTGGTATAACTACATATTTCTTGAACGATGATGCGGATTTATCCGAGTTCGCTGAAAGAGTTCCATCTTGTTCCTCAAGTAGCTATGGATTGCCCTTTTTAGAGATATTTAAGAGAAGCAATTATAACTTTTATGATATAGATCCCCTTCTTTTCAGTCCTGCAGAGGTCAATCTCGTTTCTCTGATCACAGGGAAAACTTTTAAGGCGGGACGCATCAGTAAAAGCTTGATCAATAGATCTTTCGGTTATGAAGCTGGGAATAATAAGCTCGGGTAGAGGATGGCAGAGCGAGGAGCTCGGTAGATCAGCGCGAAGGAGAGGCTGGGATGTCGATTTTCTTTCTCCTCGAAGGTTTTCAGTGTTTCTACCTGATCTTTCCATTGGGAACGATACTAAGTCTCTTCAAGACTATGATGCTTTTCTCGTCAGGGTAATACCGTTTGGATCTCTCGAACAGATCGTTTTTAGGCTTGATGCTCTTTACGCTCTTGAGATGATGGGAAAACCCGTGGTAAACTCTGCTTTCACTATAGAAAGAACCGTTGATAAGCTTTATACTTCTATGGTTTTGTCGAAAAACGGTATTCTCACGCCAAAGACTGTCGCTGTGGAGAGATTTTCTGAAGCTATGCGCTGGTTTAAGCTGCTTGGAAGAGACGTTGTTGTAAAGCCACTTTTTGGTTCTAATGGCTTAGGTATAATAAGAGTGGATAGCGAAGATTTAGCGCATAGGATCTTTAGAAGCCTTGAGCTTGGAAGATATGCTTTCTACATTCAGGAGTTTATCCCTCATAGATGTCAAGACATTAGAGTTTTTCTCGCAGGTGGAAGGATAGTATCTGCAATGATGAGAAAGGGCATTTCCTGGAAAACTAATATCCACCAAGGTGCGATTCCCATACCCTGGGAGGTTCCACATGATATAGCAGAGCTCTGCCTTAAGATAGGAAAGCTGTTTAAGGCAGATTATCTCGGAGTAGATCTACTCTTTTCGGAAGATGGTGCCTTATATGTCTTGGAGGTTAACGGAATACCTGGATGGAGGGGATTACAATCCGTGACGAAAGAAAATATAGCAGATGCCATTCTGGATTGCGTGGAAGGGAAATTAAACTCCTTATAGCCAAATGTGCTCAGCTCGCTTGTCTTCTCGAGGTGAGCTCACCCAAGCCGGGTAATGTATATCCCTTTAGGAGGTTTCCTGAGATGGGATATGAGGATTTTCTAATAGCTGCTATAAATCTTGGATGTGCTTTATGCGATTATGTTGATGAGCTTCGCGTTGGCGAGCTCGTTTATAGAGTGGTAAAATCTACATATATGGAAACTGGTGTGAACGTTAATCTCGGTATAGTTCTTCTTCTCGTGCCTTTAGCCAAAGCATGCTGGCAGATGAAGGAGGGGAAAAAGCTTCGTTCCTCTGTAAGAAGGGTCTTAGACTCACTAAGCGTTGATGATGCGGCTTGGGTTTATAAGGCTATAAGGATGGTATCTCCGGGAGGAATAGGAGAGTCGGATAAAGCAGATATAAGACGAGATCCGGATATAACTCTTAAGGAGGCGATGTTTATAGCAAGCGGGAAGGACTCCATAGCTTATGAATATGTATCTGGCTATGAAAGGTCTTTTGAGCTTGTCTATCCGCTTATAAGTAGATTTAAGGAGGAGGGTTTAAGCTGGGAGGATTCTATAGTTGAGGCGTACCTTAATCTGCTTGCTGAAGTTCCAGATACACTGATAGCTCGAAAATATGGTATGGAGGTGGCTAAAGAGGTTAGTAAAAGGGCTGCTGAAATTCTGATGTTAGGAGGGGTTAGGACTCAGCGAGGTAAAGAGGCAATTAAAAAATTTGATGAAGATCTGCGTGGGGGTAGCAAGAAGCTGAATCCTGGGACTTCCGCCGATTTAATCACCTCAGGACTAATGATCTATTTATTGAAGAATAAGGGAGGGATTTCTGCATGAGAATAGCGTACGTAGATTGCCATTCAGGTGTTAGTGGTGACATGCTTCTTGGGGCTTTGATAGGAGCCGGCATAAAACCAGAAGAGCTAAAAAAGCGTCTCTTAACGCTTGGCGTTAGGTTTGATCTCGAGGTAAAAAGCGTTTTTAAAAAGGGCATACGTGCTATTAAGGTAGATGTTCTTTCGGAGGAGGAAGGGCATGTTCATCGTAAACTCGGTGATATAAAACGGATGATTACTGGTTCAGATCTTCCTGAAGAGGTGAAGAGGAAAGCTATCTTTATTTTCGAACTCATAGCGGAGGCTGAAGCAGAGGTTCATGGCTTATCTATGGAGGAAATTCACTTTCACGAAGTTGGAGCTGTAGATTCTATCGTGGATGTTGTGGGTACCGTACTCGGCTTTTACATCCTTGGAATAGACAAGGTGATATCCTCACCAATTAATGTTGGCAGGGGATATGTTGCTACCGCTCATGGGCTTCTTCCTATTCCTGCGCCTGCAACATCAATATTGCTTGAGGGAATTCCGATTTATTCAGATGGCACAAAGGGGGAACTGGCTACTCCTACAGGTGTGGCTGTATTGAAGGTTTTGTCAGAATGCTTTTCGGATATGCCGTCGATCAGACTTGAGAAGGTTTCATTTGGAGCGGGTAGCATGGATCTTCCTATACCAAACGTTCTTAGGCTCTTTATAGGGGAGCTTGATGATTGGATGGGTGAAATAGATGAGGTCATCCTGCTCGAGAGCGATATCGATGACAGTTCTCCTGAGATCTTGGGATCCGCGGCTGAGGAGTTGTTAGAAAGAGGAGCCCTCGATGTTTCTCTGGTTCCAATATACATGAAGAAGAATAGACCTGGAATACGCCTATCCGTGTTGGCGAGGGAAGAGAAACTGTGGGAGATTCTTAAAAGCATTTTCTTGCTGACCACGACGCTGGGAATTAGATTTCAGCGTGTTAGAAGGTACAAGCTTTCAAGGGAGACACTGGAAATCGATGTTGGTATGGGTAAGGTAAGGGTTAAACTGGGAAGAATGGGAAGTAGATTATTGAATCTGGCTCCTGAGTTTGAGGATTGTAAAAAGCTATCTGAGGAGAGAGGTATTCCATTAAAGTTTGTTTATAAGCTTGTCTGGGAAAAATTGGGTGAAAGAATAAAGAAGGAGGTGCTTGAAAGTGGGTAAGAAGGTTGTGTTCTTTTTCAGCACGGATAGGTACCCAAGTCCATTTGATGCTCTCGTTCTCTATGACGCTGGTGCGGATGCGGTCTTTCCGTGTGGTGGAATCGAGCTCGAGGATGTGAAGGATCTTGTTATGGATGCGATGTTTCCACGGGGCCCCAAGGGAATTGTTGATACCACCATATTTATAGGGGGCAAGGATGTGGCAAAGTGTGAGGAAATACTTAAGGTCGTGAAGAAGACGATGTTTCCGCCTTTTGAAATGGCAGTTGCTTTCGATCCAGCGGGTGCGTGCACTACGTCTGCAGCGCTTGTCGCTAAAGTAGCTCAGGTTGCAAGGGAAAAATTAGGCCTGTCTCTTTCCAAGTCTAAGATAACCGTTCTCGCCGGTGCTGGCAATGTGGGATCAAGAGCCGTTCATCTTTTTGCGAAAGAGGGAGGAAGCGTGGTGATAGCAGATATAGCTGAGGCTGTTGCCAAGAAGGTCGCGAAAGAGGTTAATGAGAAGGTGGGGAAAGAGGTAGTTCAAGTGGCGTTCCTAAAAAAGGATGATGAAAAGACGATTTATGAGGCCTGCAAAGATGCGGACATCGTGGTTTCAACTGCACCTCCTGGGGTAAGGACTCTTCCTCAAAGCGTTTTAAAGAAACTTGCTAAGTGTAAGCTTGTAGCGGATATAAACGCGGTTCCTCCTGAAGGCATAGAGGGGATAAAGCAGAATGCTGATGGAGACGAAATAATTCCGGGTGTTAGGTCTGTTGGGCCTTTGAGCGTAGGAGTGATTAAGCTGCAGGCAGAGCTTAAACTTCTTAAAGAAGCGATGGAGGCTAAGAATGGCATATTTGGACATGAGGAAGCTTATGATCTCGCAAAGGAGTTGGTTGGGCTTTAATTTAACATGGGGGGTAAAATCATTTTACTCACGGGCAGGCTTGCAGAGAAGCCTCTTCGCAGAATAGTTCAAGGAATAGATGGGGTGGAAGTTATTTCGCTTAATATAGGCGTTGCAGCCTTCATGACAACGAATTTTATACTCAGACACTATAAGCCATCTCCTGATGTTTCCAAAGTTCTCGTTTCGGGGATGTGCAGGAATGTGGATGTTAGGATTCTGAGCGAGACTTGGGGGTGCGAAGTAGTGAAGGGGCCTCAGGATCTAAAGGATATCCCGGCTTTTTTAACTGGAAAATCACCGGAGAAAAGGGAGCTCGATAGATATGATATAAAGATATTTGCCGAGATAGTGGATGCCCCTTTGCTTTCCTTGAGTGAGATATTAAGGATGGCTGAATATTATCACAGATGTGGGGGGGATATAATAGATCTTGGCTGTATACCCGGTGAGGTCTATGAGGATGTTGGTAAAGTGGTTTCGGCTTTGAAAAAGGAAGGATACTTAGTGAGTATTGATACCTTTGAGGAGAAGACCATAATGATGGCTGATGAAGCGGGAGTAGATTTTATATTAAGCCTTAATAGCCGAAATATGAGTCTTGCTAAGGATATAAATGCCTGCCCGGTAATAGTTCCGGACTTTGACGATCTTACCTTAGAGTCTCTCAAAAAGAACGTTGATGTTTTTAGAGAGCTTGCAGGTGAAAGGGAGTATATAATAGACCCTGTAATAGAACCTTTTAACGTCAGGTTCGTTGAATCTATAGTCAGGTATCGCGATGCGAGAAAGATGTTTCCAGGAATAAGCATGCTCATGGGAATAGGTAATCTAACTGAGCTAACGGATGCAGATAGCCCTGGTATAAATATGGCTTTAACATGCATGGCGCAGGAAGTTGGAGCAGATTACGTTTTAACTACAGAAGTTATAAATTGGGCTAAGGGGAGCGTAAAGGAAGTTGATATAGCGCGGAGAATATCATACTTTGCCTTTAGAGAGAAATTGCCTCCTAAGCATGTGGATTATTCACTTGTTGTTCTAAAGGACCCACCCTTTGAAACCTTTTCTTTAAGCGATTTAATTGAGATGCAGAGAGAGACAAAGGATAGAAATTGGAGGATATTTTTGACTGATAAGGGGCAAATTTGCGTTTTTAATAGGGAAAAGCTTATCGTTGGTGATAATATAAGAAATATCTTTGAGGAAATGAATGTGGATAACCCGGATCATGCTTTTTACTTAGGGAGGGAGCTTTACAAAGCTAAGCTTGCGCTTAGGTTAAATAAGAGATATGTTCAGGATCAGCCATTAAGGTGGGGATATATAAATGTCGATGACTAAAAAAATAGCGTGGGGTATTACGGGAGCGGGTGCTTTCTTGAAAGAAAGCGTTGAGCTTCTTCTGACCTTTCCTGAAGATCTTATTGACGTATTTCTGTCCCGTGCGGGGGAAGAAGTGCTCAAAATGTATGCTTTATGGGATATGATCTCCTCCAAGCGCAAGATTTTCCTTGATAGAGGAGCAAGTTATCCCGTTTCCGGAAGGTTTTCGCTGGGGGTTTATTCGCTTCTTGTTATAGCTCCCGCTACTTCCAATACCGTAGCCAAGATGGCTTATGGAATAGCCGATACGCTTATAACCAATTTATTTGCACAGGCTGGTAAAGCAGGAGTGCCTTCGGTTATCCTCCCAACGGATGTTGATGATATTATGGTTTCTGAATCTCCTTCTGGTGATAAAATAACCCTTAAGAGGCGGAAGATTGACGAGGGAAACATACTTAGAATTAAAAGTATGAATATGGTTGAGGTTGTTAGCTCAATAGAGGAGCTCAAAAAGGCGATCGCTCGAATTCCTCCCAAATCTTTCCACGGTATCTAAAGAGGAATGAAATTAGTAATAGCTACAACAAATCAGGGTAAGTATAAGGAAATAAAGGCTTTCCTTGATGGGAAAATACCCGGGGATGTAGAGCTGTTATCCTTAAGAGATTTTCCCGCTGTTCCTGATGTTGAGGAGAACGCTAAAACGGTTAAGGGAAACGCTCTAAAGAAGGCTTTGACTTATGCGAGAGTTTTAGGCTATCCAGTTATAGCGGAGGATTCAGCTCTCGAAGTAGATGCATTGGGTGGAAAACCCGGCGTTTTTTCAGCTCGCTATGGCAGAAACGATGTGGAAAGAATCAGCAGACTTCTGCGTGAACTTAATGGCGTGCCATTAGAGAAAAGAACTGCTCGTTTTAGGTGCATTATGGTATTGGCTCTTCCCTCGGGTGAGAAATTCATATCTCAGGGAGTTGTTAACGGGATCATACTCGATTCACCGCGTGGTAGCGGAGGTTTCGGGTATGATCCCGTTTTTTTATACCCTCCGTTTGGTAAAACTTTTGCTGAAATCTCCCCCGCGGAAAAGCTTTCTGTTAGTCATAGGGGAAAGGCGCTCAGTGGCATCTTGAAGTTTATTAAATTTGTTTATCTCGGGGAAATTCTTAGTTCTATGGGTCGTGTTGCGGTTTCTTTCTCCGGGGGAGTGGATAGCTCCTTCCTCGGTTTCTGCGCTAAGATGTTTTCCCCTGATCCAGTCCTTCTTTTTATTGATACCCCTTTGATTTCGGAACAATCAAGATTAAATGCTTTTAGAATTGCTCAAGATCTGGGCATAAGGCTCTTTAAGGTTGATCTTGATTTGCTCTCTATTGAGGAACTTAGGGGAAACGGCAAGCTAAGATGCTACCATTGTAAAAGGGCGATGTATACCCTCTCTCGCAGCTGGGCAGAGAGAAGAGGATTAATTATTCTTGATGGTACAAATTTTTCAGATCTGAGTGAGGATAGACCTGGTTTAAGAGCCCTTAAGGAGCTTGAAATAATTTCTCCACTTAAGATGGCTAAGTTTACAAAGAATGAGATTAGAGAGCTTGCCCGTTTTTTTAAACTTTTTTTCTGGAATGAACCATCGAGTACCTGTCTTGCAACGAGGGTGCGTACCGGTATTCCCATAGTTCCCTCTATCCTGAGACGGATTGAGAGAGCGGAGGCATATCTTAAGCTTATTGGGTTTAGTGTTGTCCGAGTTAGGGTGGATCTTCCGGGATTTTGCAGGATTGAAATAGGCCAAGAGGAACTTAAGAAGGCTCTTAATAGTCGTTTGTTATCTGAAATAGCTTTGGAGCTTAAAAAGGTGGGATTTAAAAGGGTTTCGCTCGATCTTGAAGGATATGGAGTGTAATGATTATAAAATGTAATAATTTCATATTTGAGAGATTCGGAATATTGATGTATAATTTTTCTGAAAGCTTTGGTTTAGAGAGGTGATTTTTCCTGATATGAATTCTAAGGCATTTTATAAGTTGAGCTATGGGCTGTATGTGGTTTGCTCAGTTAAGGAAGGAAAACTTAACGGTCAAATAGCCAATACCGTTTTTCAAGTTGCTAATAATCCTCTCCTTCTTGCTGTTAGCTTGAATAAGAAAAACTTGACCCATGAATACATCAAGCTAACAGGGGTTTTCTCCGTATCCGTGCTTTCCAAAGATACGCCTTTAAGGTTTATAGGACATTTTGGCTTTAGGTTAGGAAGAGATTTTGATAAGTTTTCCGAAGGAGGTTATAAATATACCATAGGAAAGACAGGCGCTCCTGTAATTTTAGATAATTCTCTTGCTTTCTTCGAGGCTGAGCTGATAAAGAATATGGACCTTGGAAGTCATACCCTATTTATAGGTAGAGTTCTGGAGACTGATTTCATTAGAGAAGGGGAGCCAATGACCTATGCCTACTATCATGAGATAAAGAGAGGTGAGATTCCAGAGGTGGCTCCCTCTTATGTTAAAGAGGAGGTGAGAAGGTTGGCTAAGTATAGGTGCATAATATGCAACTATGTCTATGATCCTGAAAAAGGAGACCCGGATGCTGGAATCAAGCCTGGGACTCCGTTTGAGAAATTACCGGATGATTGGTTTTGCCCCGTTTGTGGAGCGGGGAAAGACCAGTTCGAGAAGGAGGAGTGATTCATTTGAGCCTGCCCAGAAAGATAAGGGACGCGGTTTATTCGGTTGGTGCTATAGATTGGGATAGAAGACTATTCGATGAGTTAATACCCTTGCCGGATGGAACGAGCTATAACTCCTATCTTGTTATGGGTAGCGAGAAAACTGCGTTAATAGACGCGGTTGATCCCAAGTTTAGGAATTCACTGTTAACTAACCTTGAGGAACTGGGAATTAAGAAAATAGATTATATGATAGCTAATCATGCTGAGCAGGATCATTCAGGCACTATCCCTGATATTCTCGAAATTTATCCGGAAGCAAGGGTAGTCTGCACGGAAAAGTGTAAGGGTATTCTCGTAGATCTGCTTCATATTTCTGAGGATAGATTTATCGTGGTTAAAGACGGGGATACTATATCGCTCGGAGATAAAACCCTTCGTTTCATTCATGCTCCGTGGGTTCATTGGCCTGAAACTATGCTGACCTATCTTGAAGAAGATAAGATACTATTTAGCTGTGATCTTTTTGGATCGCATTTTGCTACCAGTGATCTTTACGTCAGCGATAAGTGCTTGGTTTATGAAGCTGCCAAGCGGTATTACGCGGAGATAATGATGCCCTTTAGGAGCCTTATAAGAGGGCATTTGAAAAAGGTAAAAGAGCTTGATCTGAATATCATAGCTCCAAGCCATGGTCCCATGTATGATGATCCTAACTTTATTATAGAGGCTTATGAGGATTGGGTTTCTGATAAAGTTAAAGATGAGGTCGTTTTAGCATATGTGTCTATGCATGGCAGTACTAAAGCCATGGTAGATTATTTCGTTAAGGCTTTGATAAGAGAGGGCTTAACGGTCAAGCAGTTTAACCTCACGGTTAGCGATATAGGTGAGCTTGCCATGGCGCTCGTTGATGCCTCTACTTTGGTTTTGGCCTCTCCTACCGTTCTTGGGGGACCCCATCCTTCCGCCGTTTATGCGGCTTATCTTGCCAATGTCTTAAGACCCAAGCTTAAGTATATATCCTTTATAGGTTCTTATAGCTGGGGAGGGCGAGCGCTTGAGGTGATCAAAAACTTGCTTTCGAACCTAAAGGTTGAGTTTCTTGAACCCGTTGTTATAAAGGGTCTGCTGAGGAATGAGGACTATGAGAAGCTCGATAGATTGGCAAGAGATATATCTGAGAGGAGGGGAGAGTAATGGCTATTCCGGAGTTTAAAATGTTTTGTTATCAGTGTTCTCAAACTGCTATGGGTAAAGGATGTACGGTATCTGGAGTTTGTGGAAAGGTTCCCACAGTGGCGAGATTGCAAGATAATCTCATATACGCCCTTAAGGGAATTTCAGCTTATTATTATCATGCTCGGGAGCTTGGCTATAAAGATGAGGAGATAGTTTATTTCCTTGGGGAAGCGCTTTACTCTACTCTTACCAATGTGAACTTCGATGCCGAAAGCTTTGTTGAGTTTGCTTTGAAGGCGGGTGAGATGAATCTCCGAGTTATGAAACTTCTTAAAAAGGCTCATATAGAAAGTTTTGGAGGGCCTCGCCCTGCGGAGGTCGAAACGGGGACGCGTAAGGGCCACGCGATAATAGTCACAGGGCATAACCTAAAGGCGCTTGAGGAGCTTCTAAAGCAGGTTGAGGGGAAAAATATTTATGTTTATACTCACTCTGAAATGCTCCCAGCCCATGGATATCCGGAGCTCAGAAAATACGAAAACCTTGCGGGTAATCTTGGCAAGGCATGGTTCGATCAAAAGGAGCTGTTTGATAGGTATCCTGCTGCTATATTGGGGACATCAAATTGCGTTCTGCTTCCTAAACCATCATATAAAGATCGTTTCTTTACCACGGGAATAGCGAAACTTCCCGAGGTTAAACACATAGATGGATACGATTATTCTCCCGTTATAGAAAAAGCGCTTTCTCTACCTGAGCTTGAGGAAAAGCCTGGGGATTATAAGCTTAAAACGGGATTTTCTAAAAGCACCGTTCTTTCTCTGGCAAATAAAATAAAGGATCTTGTTGAGGAAGGCAAGATAAGGCGTTTCTTCCTGGTGGGTGGGTGTGATACGCCGTTGAAAAAATCCTCTTACTATAGGGAGTTTGTGCAAAAATTGCCAAAGGACACTATTGTCTTAACCCTTGCTTGTGGCAAGTTTAGAATAAACGATCTTGACCTTGGCGAGATAGATGGTATTCCAAGGCTTATAGATCTCGGTCAGTGTAATGATGCCATAGTTGCGATTGAAATAGCGCAGGCTCTGGCTGATCTTTTCGGAGTTGGAGTTAATGATTTACCCCTTACCTTCGTTATAAGTTGGATGGAACAGAAGGCAGTGGCTATATTATGGACCTTGTTGTATCTTGGCATAAAAGGCATCTATCTGGGACCGATTTTGCCCGCTTGGGTAAACGATGATATACTCTCGATTCTTAAGGAGAACTACGATATCAGACTTATAGGTGATCCCGAAGAAGATATAAAGGAAATGCTGTCTTAAACTCGAGGATTTCCCATTTTTTTGCTATATTTAGGAGGTCTATGCCTCTGCCGAAGGAGGTGTAGACCTCCATTTTTGATTTATATAATTTATTTTTGTACAAGGAGGTGTAGATTTTAAAGATGAGAGGAAA
>JAGHDO010000031.1 GCA_021159885.1 Synergistota bacterium
AGATAATACCGCTTTTATATGAGAATAGTATCTATCCTTATCCTCTCCCCTGACCGCAAATACGGGTATACCATAAATAGAAACCAAAGCAGCAGCAACATCATCTTGGGTGCTTAAGGGATTAGAAGCACACAAGAATACCTCCGCTCCCCCATCCTTAAGCGTGCGCATTAGATTAGCGGTCTCAGTCGTAACATGAAGACATGCGCCAATTCTAATCCTACTTAAGGGCTTCTCTCTTAAGAACCGGTCTCTTATTACCTTGCGCAAAACGGGCATGTCCTTTTCCGCCCACTCGATCCTTCTTTTCCCTTCTTCCGCAAGGGATAGATCCTTCACATCATGATCCATCGTCTCAACCCCCTTAAAAAAGGCTCAGCTCACTGTCCTCCCGTTTAGTCTTTTCAACCCTATTATGAGCTTCTCTCAACGGCTTCGGTATCCTATAGCCATCGCAACAAGATAGAATCAGTTTTATCGCAATATCTAAGCTTATGCCATATCCCACAGATATAAAAAGAGGCTTAACCTTATCTCTCGTTCTCAACACCGCTCCTATTATCTCATCTTTGTCATATATATACGTATAGCTACCCTGTCTCACGCCCGGCTCCTTATACCTACCAAACAGATGAGACTTAGCACAACCAACGGTTGGAGCTCTCATATATACGCCGAAGTGAGTTGCTATCCCCATCCTTCTCGGATGAGCTATTCCAGCGCCATCAAGAAGCCAGACATCTGGCTTCTTAGTTAACTTTGATGCTGCCTCAAGAAGAAGTGGCATTTCTCTAAATGCAAGTAAACCGGGTATGTAGGGAAATTCTATTTTCCCCTTTACCCTGCTCTCCTCAAGCAAAATAAGATCAGGATATGAATAAAGTAGCATAACCGCATAACCAACGTCTCCTTTGTATGCAAGATCTGAAGCAGCTATATACTTGACCCTCAAGAGATTCACCTTATTCTTAAGATCCACCTTTTTCCTTAATTCACGCTGAAGCCGAATGGCTTCTTCCGGGGTTAAATCCCATCGATGCATAGCAAATCGCCCCGATAAAAAATAAAAAGGGAGCGGCGTGGTAAGCCGCCCCTACTCGATCTCCACCTTAGCGCCGACTTCCTCAAGCTTCTTCTTAATTTCCTCAGCCTCTTCCTTAGAAACGCCCTCTTTCACGGTAGAAGGTGCTTTTTCAACGAGCTCTTTCGCTTCCTTCAAGCCAAGCTCAGTGAACTGTCTTACTACTTTTATAACCTGAATCTTGTTAGGACCAATTTCCTTAAGAACAACGTTGAACTCGGTCTTCTCCTCTGCTTTCTCTTCAGCGGCGGGCGCAGCACCAGGAACGGCAGCAGCCGCAACCGCTACGGGAGCAGCAGCAGAAACTCCAAACTTTTCCTCCAAAGCCTTAACAAGCTCCGCAAGCTCAAGAACCGTCATACTCTCAATTGCCTGAATTATTTCCTCCTTGGTCATGTTTTACCCCTCCTTTTCCTTCTTTTCTTTTATCGCATTAAGCACATAAACAAGATTTCTCATCACTCCGCTCAGAACGTTTACGAGTCCCTGAATAGGAGCATTTATGCTCCCAACCAATTTTGCAAGAAGCTCTTGCCTTGAAGGCAAGCTCGCTAACCTTTTGATCTCCTCGGCAGATATAAAATCTCTACCGAGATATCCTCCTTTAAATATCAATTTTTCAAGTTCATCCGCGTGTTTTTTAAGAATCTTCGCTGCCTCTACGGGATCGGTATACGATATCGCAAGAGCATTAGCCCCTTTGAATAGCTCCTCTTTTATTTCATATCCTGCTTCCATAAAAGCACGCTTAGCGAGGTTGTTTTTAATAACATGGAAATATACGCCAGCCTTCTTTAGCTCAGCTCTAACCGCATTCATCTCAGGAGCGGTCAATCCCTCAAATCCCGTGAAAAATGCAGCAGTACACCCTTTGAGTGCTTCCGTCATTTTAGCCACCCATTCAACCTTCTCGGGCCTTGGTTCTCTCTGCATTCACTCACCCCCTTTCCAGCCAAAGAAAAAGCCCTCCGCCTGAGGCCGGAGGGCTCAAGAAAACACCTTAATAGATAATTTCCTTCTTAAGCCACTTAAGCCTCGGCAGGCGAGCTTAGACTAAGCTCTTTAAGGCTCTAAAAGAGCCACCCACGGTCTCAGGCTTCTATTAGTTATAGGTTAAACACTATTACTCTAAGACTATTTCCTTTTGGGCAACATTGGGATCTATCTTAACGCTCGGTCCCATAGTGGGGGAGAGCGCTATACTTCTTATATACTGTCCCTTAGCTGCCGGCGGTTTTGCCTTTATTATAGCAGCTAAAAGGACACGAAGATTCTCATAAAGTTGATCTTCCGAGAAAGAAGCTTTACCAATCGGAACGTGAACTATACCATACTTATCAACCCTGAACTCCACCCTTCCACTTTTTATTTCTTTTACCACGCTTCCAACATCATTCGTGACCGTTCCCGTCTTCGGACTTGGCATCAATCCCCTCGGACCGAGTATTCTTCCCAACCTACTAACGTGGCGCATCATATCCGGAGTTGAAACGGTAGCATCGAAGTCAAGCCAGCCTTCTTTTTGAATTTTCTCTATGAGCTCCATACCGCCAACGTAATCAGCTCCTGCCGCCTTTGCTTCTTCCGCTTTTTCACCTTGTGCAAAGACCAAAACCTTCTTCTCCTTACCCGTTCCATGCGGGAGTATAGCCATTCCTCTAACCTGCTGATCTGCGTGCCTCGGATCGACACCAAGTCTTATCGCAGTATCTATAGTCTCATCAAACTTGGCATTAGCGAGCTTCTTCACAAGAGCAACCGCTTCCTTAGGTGGATAAAGCTTTCCCTTTTCAACTAATTCCTTAAGAGCCCTGTATCTTTTTCCCCTCTTTGGCATAAATTATCCCCCCTTTGTGGTTATGAGCGAGCTTCCCAAGGAAGCTCTCCCACTATTTTTAAAAATCTTAACCCTCTACTACTTCTATCCCCATGCTTCTCGCAGTTCCCTCTATTATTTTCATCGCTGCTTCTATATCATCTGTATTGAGATCCGGCATCTTTATCTGGGCTATCTCCCTAACCTGAGATTTCGTAACCTTACCGACCTTAACCCTGTTTGGCTCCCCGGATCCCTTCTCGATTCCAGCAGCTTTCTTAAGCAACACCGATGCTGGAGGAGTCTTACAGATAAAAGTAAAGCTCCTATCAGTATAGATCGTGACAACCACAGGAATTATCATTCCCGGTTGATTAGCCGTAGCTGCATTAAAAGCCTTACAAAACTCCATAATATTAACGCCATACTGCCCCAGCGCGGGACCAACGGGGGGAGCAGGCGTCGCTTTACCAGCGGGTATAAGAAGCTTCAACTCCGTCATAACCTTCTTCGCCAAGGTCTTCCACCCCCTACATCTTTTCTAACTGCATGAAGTCGAGTTCCACTGGCGTTTCCCTGCCAAAAACGTTTAAAAGTACCTTTACTTTGCCCCTCTCCGAGCTTATTTCCTTAACCACCCCTACAAATCCCTCAAAAGGACCATCTGTAATTCTCACGGTTTCCCCTATCTCAAGGTCTATCTTTATCTGTCTCTTTTCTTCCAGACCTATTTGCTGCAATATAGATTTTATTTCCTCATCGCTTAGAGGAACCGGATTTCCTCCCGAACCTACGAACCCTGTTACGCCTGGAGTGTTTCTTACAACGAAATAAGACTGCTCATCTAAAATCATCTCTATAAGGACGTATCCTGGAAAAACCTTTCTCTTTGTTATCTTCTTCTTGCCTCCCTTTATACTAACCCTCTGCTCTACAGGAACGAGAACCCTGAATATCTTATCCTCCATTCCCATAGTCTCGATACGCTGTTCTAAGTTCACCTTAACCTTATTCTCGTATCCTACATATGTATGAACCGCATACCACTTTTTCTCACTCTTTCCCTCAACGCTCAAAGCATACTCACCTCAACAGAGCTCCCATAAACCAGGTGCATACCGCATCAACAACCCCAAGATAAAAAGATGTAAGTATAACAACAACTATAACAGTTAGAGTAGCATACATTACCTGCTTTTTTGAGGGCCACGTAACCTTTTTAAGCTCCGCCCAGGCCTCCCTTAAAAACGAAATAAACCTATCCAGCCATTTCATCAACCATCTCCCCCAGAGCACATAAAATAATGGCAGGCCCGGCAGGACTCGAACCTGCAACCCCCGGATTTGGAATCCGGTGCTCTGACCAATTAGAGCTACGGACCTGCACCTACCTATATTATACCATCATTTCACCTCTCGGTGAAGGGTATGCTTATTACACCACTTACAATATTTACGTACCTCAAACCGTTTTTGCTTTCCTTTTTTATTCATCATCGTTGTGTAATTTCTTCTCTTACACTCTGTACAAGCAAGCGTTATTATATCAGCCACACCGCTTCACCTCTTATTCTATGATCTCGGTTACGACTCCCGCGCCTACCGTCCTGCCTCCCTCTCTTATCGCAAATCGTAAACCCTTCTCCAATGCAACAGGCGTTATCAACTCCACCTCAAAATTCGTATTATCACCAGGTATAACCATCTCAACCCCCTCAGGTAACT
>JAGHDO010000032.1 GCA_021159885.1 Synergistota bacterium
CCTCATCGAGCGTTAATGCAACTGCAGCACCGATGGTTCCCGATGTTGTCAACCCAACATGGGCAACGAGAATATCAGCACCAGCTTCAGCCATCTTCTTAGCTTGCTCTTCATCAAATACATACGGCGCGGTAAAAAGCCCCATCTCATGGGCTATCCTTATCATTTCCACTTCTTTATCATATCCCATGCCGGTTGCTTCAAGGTTTGCTCTAAAAACGCCATCTATTAATCCCACAGTTGGAAAGTTCTGAACACCAGAGAAGTTAACAAACGAAACTTCCTTCAAGAAAACCTCCATATCTCTGAAAGGATCGGTTCCGCAAACGCCGGCTAAAACGGGAGTGCGCTTGACCACCGGTATAACCTCGCGAGCCATCTCCATGACTATGGCATTGGCATCTCCATACGGCATGAGACCAGCCAAAGAGCCCCTTCCGGCCATGCGATAGCGCCCGGAGTTATATATTATTATCAGATCCGCGCCTCCAGCCTCAGCCATTTTAGCGGATATACCGGTTCCCGCTCCGCATCCTATTATGGGTTCTCCCTTCCCTATCTTCTCCCGAAAACGGGCTAATATCTCCTCTCGCGGAATACGCTTTACCATGATTTAACACCTCCTTATTCTCTCTCCTTCAGAAACTCAAGCATCTTAGAAACCATGGCTTCAGCAAACTCATCGTCATTTATGTTGTAGTCGAGCTCATAGACCGGAATGTCAGGCCTTATATGCTTCTTTATGGCATCGAATAGAGCCTTATCAGCCTCAGGCCACCAGAACTCCTTACCGGGAGCATCGAGCATGGAAACCCCTTTAAGAGGCAAGAAAATGGCAACGGGAGCGGTTGAGCGATTAAGCTTCTCAGCGAGAATCCTACCAAGCTCGGCATTTTCCTCCGGCGTAGTTCTCATCAAGGTAACGTTGGGATTCCAGCGATAGAACTTTCTCCCCTTGAACTTCTCGGGTATCGTCTCAGGTGCCCAGAAATTGACCATATCAAGGCAGCCGGGAGCAACAACCTGAGGAACACCAGCCTTAGCAGCAGCTTCCAGTCTCGTTGGCCCTGCAGATAGAACGCCTCCAACGAGCTCATCCGCAAGCTCGGTCGTTGTTATATCCATAACTCCCTTAAAGTAGCCCTCTTCTATAAGACTCTCCATCGTCTGCCCTCCAGTTCCAACCGCGTGAAAGACAAGCACATCATATCCTTTATCTCTCAATCTCTTAGAACAGTAATTAACGATAGGAGTAGTATTCCCGAACATGGAGGCAGCGACGAGAGGTTTTTCCTCCATTTCGGGAATTTCAGACTCAACCATTCCAACTATTGCCCCAACGGCGTTTGAATATATCCTAGCGCTGATTTTATTCACACCCGCAACATCGACCACGGAAGGCATCATAACGATATCTTTAATGCCGACATAGGGTCTGGTATCACCTGAAGCCACGGTGCTGACCATAACCTTCGGAACGCCTATAGGAAGAGCCTTCATAGCGGAAGTTCCTATCACGGTTCCCGCGGAACCCCCAAGCGAGATAACCGCATCAATCTCTCCCTTATCGTAAAGCTCTCTAACCAGCTTGGCTATCCCCCGCGTCATAACGTCCATAGCTAAGGACTTATCGGATTTCTTTCTCAGCTCATCAAGGGAAACCCCGCCTGCCTCAGCAACCTCAGAAGACGATATATCAGGCTCAAATAGAGGCTTCCCAACAACGCTCGTGTCAATAACGAGAGCTCGATGCCCACGCCTCTCTATCTCCGATTTTACGAAACGTAGATCCTCACCTTTGGTATCAAGCGCCCCTATAACCGCTATTACTTTAGCCATCTCTCATCACCCCCTTAAATGAAAAGAGCGCCCCTTCTCTCACAGGGGCGCCCCTCCTACCACCGCCGGAACAAGCTTAGCGTACTTAACTCCTTTCTGCGTCCCTATGCGGGAAGCAATATCCCTCAGGGTAGAAACCCTGCCCTTAAGAAGAATAACCTCAAGACAATTTTCCTCATCTATATGAAGATGGAGGGTAGATATGATTTCCTTAAGATGCTCATGCTGTATCTCGGTTATATCCCTTCTATGATGATCATAAATAACAACGAGAACGGCTGTTGCTTCATCAAAAGTCTCCTTCCACTCCGTTTCAAGTATGAAGTTCCTGATAAGGTCTCTAATAGCTTCTGATCGATTCTCGTATCCCTTATCTACGATAACCTCATCAAACCTTTTAAGAAGCTCTTCCTCCATGGAAACCCCAAACCTTATGACCTTTCCCACAGTTTCTGTACCCTCCTCTTGCCTTTTAAGAGCTTTACCATTATAATAACATATGTGGGCGCTTAGCTCAGCGGGAGAGCGCTTCCCTCACACGGAAGAGGTCGCTGGTTCAATCCCAGCAGCGCCCACCATTTTTATATCTCAAGCCTCATTATAATCGCATCTGCTCCCTCATCCCTGTAATAGCCGGGAATTAAACCTATCTCCTTAAATCCGTATTTTTCATAAAGCTTTCTTGCAGGCAGATTAGACGGATTAACCTCAAGGACGACGCTCTTAACTTTTCTATCCTTGGCTATCTCAAGAAGAGCCAAAAGAAGCTGCTCTCCTATCTGATTTCCTCTCCAACGGGGAGCTACTGCAATTGTAGTTATATGCCCCTGCCTTTGATAAAACTTTATTCCCGCATACCCAACGACTCTACCTCTAAGCCGGGCAACTATATAAACGCTATCTTTGAGCTCAAGTTCTTCCCTGAAAGTCTCCTCGCTCCATGGAAAAGGAAAACACTCCCTTTCTATTTCAAGAACTTCATCCAAATCGCCCAAGTTCATAAAATCTATATCAACCAAGATCATAGTCAAGGTTAAAGAGCTATCGTCTCTTCCCTACCGGGGCCCACCCCTATAAAGAAGACTTTGCACCTCACGATCTCCTCTACCAGTCTAACGTAATTTCTCGCCTCCGGGGGGAGATCGCCGAAGGTTCTAACATCTCTTATATCTTCGCTCCAACCATCTATCTCCTCATATACAGGCTTAGCCTCATCAAGAAGCGGGGTAAACTCCTCTGTCCTTCTTCCTGAAACTTCATATGCAACGCATATCTTTATCTTCTCCAAGCCCGTCAGGACATCAAGCTTGGTCAAAGCTATTTTATCAACGCCATTAAGCTTAGCAGAGTATCTTATCATGACCCCGTCAAGCCATCCACATCTCCTCGGTCTGCCCGTTGTAGCCCCGAATTCACCACCTCTCTCCCTCACCATAGAGGCGGTTTCCTCATCCATCTCAGTGGGGAATGGCCCCATACCTACCCTCGTCGTATAAGCTTTTAGAACACCTATAACCTCATCCACATCCTTAGGGGATATTCCAGCTCCGACGCAAGCTCCTCCGGATAGCGGATGGGAAGAAGTAACATAGGGATATGTTCCATAGGTTATGTCAAGGAGAGTCCCTTGAGCTCCCTCAAAAAGAAGATTTTTGCCTGAACTAATCAGTGAGCTAACGAGCGAAACGGTATTGCAAACCTTATCTTCAAGGAAATCTGCATATTTTAAGCACTCTTCTCTAATTTTATCGTAGTCGAGGGGAGGGCCTCCATATATCTTCGTTATAAGCTCGTTTTTTCTGGCAAGTACAAACTTCAGTTTTCTCTCAAAAAGCTCTCTTCTTAAGAGATCCCCCACACGTATTCCAATTCTCGATGCCTTGTCAGCATAAGCAGGACCTATGCCTCTTTTAGTAGTCCCTATCTTGTTTTCTCCCCTTCGATTTTCCTCAAGCTCATCAAGTATTTTGTGGTAAGGCATAACAAGGTGAGCGAGCTCACTTATCCTGAGCTCACCTATCCTTCCGGCTTCCCTTTTAAGAGATGTATATTCCTCGAAAAGCAAAGGTAGATCTACCACAACTCCATCGCCTATTACGCACAGCTTTTCCGGATAAAGCATTCCTGAGGGAAGAAGATGAAAGATGAATTTCTTATCTCCAAGCACGACTGTGTGCCCCGCGTTGCTTCCTCCTTGATACCTTAAGACAACGTCGACATCCTTCACAAGGTAATCAACGACCTTCCCTTTTCCCTCATCTCCCCATTGCATACCCACCACAACCGAAACCGTCATCTTGCAACAACTCCATTTCCGTAAACTATGTTTGAGGCAAAAACGAGCTCCACAAATCTCCTTATTTTAGGAAGAAGTCTCTCTAAAGCAACGTAGGTATCGTGCCTGACATGCCCGATACCTATTACTCTTTTCTTTCTTCTGGTTATCCATACGAGTTTCCATATATACTCCTCAGCTTTGCTCTCACCGGAATACGAGTCTATAAAAAGTGAATTATAGTAGGATGGGAGTCCCATGCTTCTCGCAATTGCATAAGCCACCGTTTTATGAGATGTACAGCTGTCCACGAAAAAGAGCCCCTTTTCCTTTAACACCCTCATTACTTTTCTCATTAAGGGAGCGCTTTCCGTAGCTAAGGAACCCATATGATTGTTAACACCAACAGTGTGAGGCACGGTCATAAGAGCATCCTCTATGATTTTCCTTATCTCCCTTTCTTTCATATTTACTCTAATGGTGCCCACTCCAGCCCACCTATGCCCATAAGCCTCCATAGGAAGATGGAGCATAACCTCCTTCCCACTCAGATGGGCTCTTTCAGCGATAAACTTAGACCATGGGAGAAACGGTAGCACCGAAACAGTAATCTTATAAGGAAGAGATATAAAATCAAGAGCAAGCGGCGTTCTGTAGCCAAAATCATCTATTATAAAAGCAAGCTTTGGAAGCTTGCTCTTCCATCTCGGCTTTATGGATTCAAAGAGCGCGTAAAGCCCTCTTCCAAGCTCTCCCCATAAATTAAAGCTGAAGCCTATAGGCCTCAGCCTGAAGAAATAAGTAATTTTATACCCTGCTCCACTTACACCAGAGAGCTTTCCCTTAAAGCAAAGCTTCACAGGCTTAGGAGAGAGAAGAAAAAGCACGATAACCATAAGAAAAGCTATAAGGATAAGAGCAAAACCCCACATCGCTCTCATAAAGCTTTTCCCATCTCCTGAAGAAGTATTTCTTTAGCTTTTTCAAGCTGCACATCCTTTTTTGAACTTTCCGGTTGCTTGACCACGATATCCGGCATAAGTCCCTTCTTATGAATAAGTCTTCCCTTGGGCGTATAATAGTAAGCTATAGTTATATGGAGAGCAGAACCATCCTTAAGCGGTATCACAGTTTGAACCGACCCCTTTCCAAAGGTCTTAACGCCAATAAGCTTCGCCCTCTTGTTATCCTGCAAAGCACCAGCAACTATTTCCGAAGCGCTCGCAGTTCCCTCGTTAACGAGAACCACCATAGGGCAGTAGGGGATAGCCGTACCATTGGCTTTGTAAACTACGTTATACCATGGATACCTTCCCTTGGTACTCACTATAACACCTTTATTTATGAAAAATCGGCTTACATATACCGCTTCCTTAAGAAGCCCCCCCGGATTGTTTCTAAGATCGAGGATTATAGCCTTGTACCCTTTCTTTTTGAGATCATTCAGCGCCACCTTTAACTCCTGTGATGTGTTCTGATTAAAATACGTTAGCCTTATATAGGCTATCTTATGATCAAGCATTTTCTTCTTAACGGCTTTAAGCTTTATCAAAGCCCTCGTTATAGTAAACTTAAGAAGCTTGTCTACTCCCTTTCTGCGAACCCATATCGTAACCTTAGTACCAGGCTTACCTCTAAGAAGCTTAACAACCTTAGTTAAGCTCATATTTCTCGTAAGCTCATTCTCTATCTTTACGATCTCATCCTTAGCCTTTAAGCCTATTCTATAAGCAGGCGTATCCTCTATGGGCGAGACTATCACAACCCTGTCATCTTTCTTCGTTATTATTATTCCAAGACCTCCATAGCGCCCTTTTATCTCTATTTGCTCCTCCTTATACTCAGTCGGGTCCTCATATCTCGTATAGGGATCGCCGAGCGCCTCTACCATACCCTTAAGGGCTCCATACTTAAGCTTCTGAGGATCTATCTTGCTCGGGTCCACATAGTACATCTTGATAAGATTCCATACCTGTATAAGGCTTTCTATTATGTTGGCAGGTGGAACCTTCTTAAGAAAAGGAACTACAGGGGGGCTCTGCGCCTTCGTGGTTTCAGCGAAAGCTAACGATCCGAGCAAAAGAAAGATTACCGCTAAGGATATGGCTACAATTCTCTTAATCCTCACCTTCTCCACTCCCTTTCAAGAGATTTATTATTAAAAGCAAAGCAAACCGATAAAGCTTAAGAACCTTTCTTAATCTCCAAGGCTCAAGTAGCGCCCTATAAAGCCATTCCAGCCCCATTTTTCTCAAAAGCAGAGGCGCTCTCTTTATGTCCCCAGCCCAAACATCAAAGCTTCCTCCCACCCCCATCATAACGGGAACACGAAGCTTTTCCTTATTCCCGTATATCCACTTCTCCTGCTTGGGCACTCCCATACCAACAAATAAATAGTGCGGATGTGCCATTCTTATACGCTCTATTAATTTTTCCTCTTCCTCCTTGCTAAAATAACCATCACTAACTCCCACTATCTCAATTCCAGGAAAGGCGCGCTTCAAGTTAATAGCAGCTCTTTCAGCAACACCCCTTTTAGCTCCAACGAGAAAAACTCTCCTTCTATGGA
Source organism: Synergistota bacterium (assembly GCA_021159885.1). NCBI lineage: Bacteria > Thermotogati > Synergistota > Synergistota bacterium. The sequence continues at coordinate 6,684 of JAGHDO010000032.1, forward strand.
AAGATGCTCTCTTTAGAATAGCACCCATAAGCTCTATCCCGGGAAGTCTTCCCCCTATGGGTTGTCCAAGAAGCCACCCCGCTATAACTATCCCTATGCCATCGGGAACGACCATATCAGCTTCATCAAGTATTTTCCTGTACTCTCTGTCCTCAAGGGCAGTCAAGATAGCAGGACTATCAGGCGTAATTATCACATGGCTTTCCCCATCTCGAAGAAAAGCCTCAATCCTTCCAAGAGCATACTCAAGGGAAATATTATCAACTCTAACACCAAAGATGCTTCGTCTCATTCCTTGTTCTGCAACGGAAGAAAGAGTTCCAGAAAGAAATCTACTATACCCCCTCACGAGAAGAATCGCTCCAAGAGGAATAAACAGAGCTATGTAAACGCTGGGAAATTTAAACAAAAGAAGAGCCCCTATACCCAAATAGAGGCTTAAGATATGTATTAAAAATGCTATCTCCCTCTGCTCCAAACCTATCGCCAAAAGATGATGATAGAGACGCCTCCCACGATCAGGAAGCGCAGAAGAAGCAAGGGGATGAATATATCCAGAAACCACGGCATAAGACGAATTAAGGAGAGGAACCCCAAGGATCATTATAGGTATCAAAAGCGTCAAAAAAGCGGTCCTTTTCAAAACTCCCAAGATTGCAACGGTTCCGAGAAGAAATCCCAACATGCTTGAGAAACCTTCGCCTAAACGTTCTCCTCCCTTGATCGCAAGAAGCACCGCACAGAAAAGAGCGGTAAATGAAGATAGCGCAATCGCATCCCATAATCCCTGATGCTGCATATAAGCGACCATCCCAAAAACGGTTGAAGCTATAAGCGAAACACCAAGAGACGCTCCCTCTACCTCATCAAGTATAACGAGAGAATTAGATATTCCCACAATCCACAAAACGGTCAAGGGAAAAGCGAGAAAACTCAAATAGTAATATCCACCATGGGGAGAACTGAGGAAGTGAATACATATTCCCTCTCGCGCCAAATATATCGCTATACCTGAGAGTAGAAAGAGCTTTAAACTATGAGGCACACGATATCCCTGAGAATAAAAGCCTATCCAGAAAACCAAAATCGCAGAGAGAAAAACTGGAGAGAGATCCGGAAAAAACTTAACAAGTAAAAGCGAGGCAGAGGCAAAAACGAGAATTAAGGAAACGGAAAGAAAAAGCTCCCTTTTACGGTCTTCCTCTAACTTTCTCTTACCGCGTTCAGGAAGAATGGAAAGAATAAGAGCGAAAACGATCAAAAGTAGATAAGCGGAAAGGCCCCTCACGTATGATCCCCCCTTGCGTTAGCCCGGATTTCATTATAAGCTATTTATGGCTGGATAGTCAAACTGAAAAAGGAGAGTTTGTGAAAAAATGAAATTAAAACCCTTCTTAAAATTTTTTATCGTTGTCGTTCTGCTCCTCGTGCATAGTATTTCCTTTTCGTCGGAGGGCCTTTCGGAAAAGCTCAAATCCGCTTTAGAAGAACTCTTTACTCCAAAGAGAATAGAAGTTTACATAAACGGAAGCGCTGAAGATCCCTTCTTCAAGGACATATATGTAGAAGCGGAAGATGCAAAAACCTCAGGATTACCCATCGAAAGGGTGAAAATCGAGGCGATAGATGCGAAGCTTAATCCATCTGATGAGTGGGAAAGGGGAAACATTAAGGTAGAAAAGGTGAAAGATGTTAGGCTTCTTATGACAATAACCGAAGAGGGATTAAATTCATTTCTGCGGGATAAGATAAAGGATGCCAACGAACATGGTTTAAAAAAAGCTTACGTTAGAATAAAGAAAGATAAATTCATACTTGCCGCTTCGTATCAGCTCGGAGGCCTTCCCATAAGAGTTCTCGTCGAGCTCGCGGGAAAACTGAAGATAAAGGGTAGTAAGATCTACTTAGCAGATTATAAGTTTTATGTGGGGGGACTTAAAATGAGAAAGGAGTTCACCTCCCGCATTTTGAGGAAGGTGAACCCCATCTTAGACTTAAGAACGCTTCCCTTCCCCGTAAGGGATGGAATTATAGAACAAGAAGAAGGAAAGATAACGATAAGGACGAAAACACTCCCTCAAAAACCAGATCTACTTCGAAGGAGGAATAACCCTAATCCCTCCCATATAGGAAACCAGCGCTTCGGGTATTAAAACGCTTCCATCTTCCTGCTGATAGTTCTCAAGTATAGCAGCTAAGGTTCTGCCCACCGCCACGCCAGAGCCATTAAGCGTATGAACATAGCGGGGCTTCTCCCCTGGTGAGGGCCTGTATCTTATATTAGCCCTGCGCGCCTGAAAATCTTCACAATTACTACATGAGGAGATTTCCCTATATCTTCCCTGCCCCGCCATCCAGACCTCTATGTCGTATGTCTTAGCTGATGTAAAGCCCATGTCACCTGTGCAAAGAAGCACTACTCTGTAAGGAAGATTAAGCCTTCTTAAGACCTCTTCCGCATCCCTGACCATCTTCTCAAGCTCATCATAGGAGCTCTCCGGTTCAGAGAACTTCACAAGCTCAACCTTATTAAACTGATGCTGTCTTATTATCCCTCTTATATCTTTTCCATAAGAGCCAGCCTCTCTCCTGAAGCAAGCGGTATACGCCGTAACATAAATCGGTAAGCTCCCTGGAGGAAGAATCTCATCCATGAAAAGATTAGTCAAAGGAACCTCCGCCGTGGGGACGAGATAGAGATCATCATCCCTGCATTTGTAGAGCTCCTGCTCAAACTTAGGGAGCTGACCCGTACCGAACATAGCTTTGGAGTTAACGAGAAAAGGCGGAAATATCTCCTTATAACCGTGCTCGCTCGTGTGAAGATCAAGCATGAAGTTTATAAGCGCTCTTTCAAGCCGAGCACCAAGACCCTTTAAAACCGTAAAGCGGGATTCTGCAAGCTTAACCCCTCTTTCAAAATCAAGAATATCAAGCCGTTCACCTATATCCCAGTGAGGTTTCGGCTCAAAATCAAACTTCGGTGGCTCTCCCCATCTTCTTACCTCCACGTTATCGTTTTCATCCTCGCCCACGGGAACGCTCTCATGAGGAACATTCGGTATAGAAATGAGCATATTCTTTATCTCAGATTCCAACGTAGAAACGCTCTTATCAAGCTCTTTTATCCTTCGAGATACCTCCTTCATCTCCTGAAGAAGCTCCGTCGGATCTTCTCCCTTAGCTTTCATCGCAGCTATTTTCTTAGAGACCTCATTTCTTTTCTCCTTGAGAGCTTGAACCTCGCTTAATGCGTTCCTCCACTCCTCGTCCTTTTTAAGAAGCTCATCAAGGGGAAAAGAATATCCCCTTTTCCTAAGAGCAGTTCTAACTCTCTCTGGATCCCTTCTTATGGCTCTCAGATCAAGCATCTTTACCCAGCTCCTTCACCAGATTTATCATCTCTATGAGGGATAAAGCAGCATCCCAACCCTTATTACCCGCTTTTGTCCCAGCCCTCTCTATAGCCTGCTCTATATTATCTGTAGTTAGAACTCCAAAAGATATAGGAATCTCACACTTAAGCATAGTTTGAGCTATGCCCTTGGCACACTCTGAGGCTATATAGCTAAAATGAGGAGTATCACCTCTTATAACGGCACCAAGACAGAGAACTCCATCATATCTTCCGCTTTTGGCCATTTTTAAAGCCACAAGTGGGATCTCAAAAGAACCTGGAACCCAAGCAATTTCCATATCATCATCGGAAACCCCATGCCTCCTTAAGGCATCCAACGCTCCATCAAGCAACTTCCTCGTTATAAACTCATTAAACCTTGAAACTACTATTCCTATTTTTATACCTTTACCCAGAAGCTTTCCCTCGTAAACCTTCAAGATCATCACCCCTTGTATTTACAGCATAATAAATGCCCCAGCTTTTCAGCCTTTGCCCTGAGATAATCCTCATTATAGGCATTAGGCTCTATCTCAATTGGAACCCTTTCCACTACCTTAAGTCCATAGCCGGCGAGTCCCACTATCTTTCTGGGGTTATTGGTTATAAGCCTTATGGTAGAGAGCCCAAGATCCGCAAGTATCTGAGCACCTATGCCATAATCTCTCAAGTCTGGAGGAAAACCAAGCGCGATATTGGCATCAACCGTATCAAAGCCCTCCTCCTGAAGCTTATAAGCCTTAAGCTTGTTAACGAGTCCTATACCACGTCCCTCCTGTCTCATGTAAAGAAGCACGCCCATGCCCTCTTCCTCTATCATCTGCATAGCCCTGTGCAGCTGTTCCCCGCAGTCACACCTGAGAGAGTTAAAAACATCCCCCGTCAAGCACTCTGAGTGGACTCTCACAAGAACGTTCTTTTTACCCGAAACATCACCTTTAACGAGAGCTATATGAACGAGATAATCATCATCCCCATCAAGAAGAGACTTATAAGCTATCACCTTGAAATGTCCCCACTTAGTAGGAAGATCAACATTCTCGACTATCCTCTGAACGAGCTTTTCCCTCTTAAAGCGATAAGCTATAAGGTCCTTTATAGTTATTATTTTAAGGCCGTGCCTTTGAGCGAACTTAAATAGCTCGGGGAGACGAGCCATGGTTCCATCGTCGTTCATTATCTCACATATTACCCCCGCTGGATAAAGCCCCGCAAGCCGGGCAAGGTCAACTGCTGCCTCAGTGTGCCCTGCTCTTCTTAACACCCCTCCCTCCCGCGCCATCAGCAGAAAGAGATGCCCCGGCCTTCTTAAATCCTCAGGCTTTGTGTTGGGATCGAGTATCGTTTTAACCGTTAAAGCTCTATCGTATGCGGATATGCCTGTGGTAGTGCCGTGCTTAGCATCCACAGTTATCGTAAAAGCTGTCTCATGAGGATCTGTATTCTCCGTAACCATAAGGGGTATCTTGAGCTCCTCAAGTCTCTCCTTGATTATAGGCATGCATATGAGACCCCTACCATACTTAGCCATAAAGTTTATAGCTTCAGGTGTGACTTTTTCAGCAGCGATAATCAAATCCCCCTCATTTTCTCTATCTTCGTCATCGACAACTATAACCATCTTACCTTGCTTTATATCTTCTATGGCTTCCTCAACTGTGTTAAACCTAAAGTTCTCCAAAGCTATCCCCCCTCTTCGCTCACATAAATCCATATTTTTTCAAAAGCTCCACTGTAACACTTTTCCTCTCCGACTCCTTCCTCCCTTTTAACATTCTATAGATATATTTCCCAAGTATATCGAACTCAAGGTTAACAAGATCACCCGCTTTTCTCCTCGAGAGATTCGTTCTTTCAAGCGTATGTGGGATTAAGGCAACCGAAAAAGCTCCCCTCTCAACCGAAGCGATGGTCAAGCTCACACCATCAACCGCAATAGACCCCTTCGGGACTATGTAATCGGTATACTCCTCCGGAAAGGAAATCCATATTCGGCGCGATCTCCCCTCAGGAACAACATCGGAGATTCTTCCCATGCAATCAACATGCCCCAAAACAAAGTGTCCCTCAAGTCTATCACCCACCCTTAATGGCCTTTCAAGATTAACCTCGTCCCCAATCTTAAGCAGCGATATATTCGTTTTCTCAAGCGTCTCTTTCATAACGTCAACGCTAAAAAAACCCTTGCGTGAGAAGACAACAGTCAAACATGCCCCATTAACCGCAATACTTGCACCCACCTTGAGAGGCGCAAGATCTGTAGCGATACTGAGCCTCCAAACTCCTCTCTTTTCTATGTCTACCACCCTACCGAGATCCTCTATAAGCCCTGTAAACATCTCTCTCTAAAAAAATAATTATAGCACAATACATTAAAAATATCCCTCTATGAGCAAATCATGGGACATTCTCCTTATCCTGACATTCTTAAGCTCTATTGATTCCCCTATAGAGCAAATTTCGATCTCATCAAAGGGGCCTATACCTCCCCCGACTATCCTGGGAGCTATAAAGTAAAGCAATTTATCCGCAAGCTCTTCTCGAAGGAAAGAGGAAAAAACTTTCCTTCCCCCCTCGACCATAACGCTCGCTATGTTCAGCTCTCCAAGCTTCCTCAAAACCTCATGAAGATCTAAAAGATCTCCCTCTCCCGGAACAGCATAAAGCTCAACACCCCTCTCTCCGAGCCTATCTACCTTCTCCGAGGAAATGTCCTCCGAGTGAAATATAATTTTCCTTCCATCCCCAAGAAGAACCTTAGATCCCAAAGGAATCTTTAAAGACGAATCGAGAATCACCCTCACGGGATTCCTACCCTTAACGAGCCTCACCGTAAGTTCAGGATCATCCTTTAAAACCGTTCCCACACCAACGAGAACAGCGTCATAAAACGCTCTATACCTATGAACTAACCTCCTTGATCTCAAAGAAGTTATCCACTTAGAATCACCAGAGTAAGTGGCTATTTTACCATCGAGCGTCGAGGCAACCTTAAGAACGATAAATGGGATCTTAGCTTTTATCCACTTAAAGAAGGCTTCGTTTAACCTCTTAGCTTCATCTTGAAGGACTCCCACCGTCACTTCTATACCAGCATTTTCGAGCATCTTTACGCCTTTTCCAGAAACCAAGGGATTGGGATCTAGCGTGGCTATCACAACCCTCTTGACCTCCGCCTCTATGATCCTCGGGGCACATGGCGGAGTCTTCCCATAGTGAACGCAGGGTTCCAGATTCACGTAAAGGGTCGCTCCCTTCGCTTCCTCACCTGCTTTCTCTAAAGCCACCGCTTCAGCATGAGGACCACCATAATAAGCATGATAACCAGTGGATATTATCCTACCATCTTTAACCAAGACAGCGCCAACCATAGGGTTGGGACTAACCCTACCTGCGCCCTTCTTAGCTAAGAAGAGCGCTTTTTTCATAAAAACTCTATCCAAGGCGAGACACCTCCCTCAAAAATATATTATAATGTTAAGAGAAGAAAATCGAGGGAGGAAAGGATGAAGTAAATGGAACGTTTCAAGCTTAAGGAAACGATCCTTTCCAAGCTCCGGGATCTCCCCACTCTTCCGGACGTAGCAAACAGAGTAATGGAAATCGCGAGCAATCCGCGTTCCTCAGCAGCGGACATGGGGAAAGTGATATCACAGGACCAGGCTCTAACCGCAAGGATCCTGAAGCTTGTCAACTCCGCCTACTATGGCTTTCCTCGAAAGATATCCACCGTAACCCAGGCAGTTGTAATTCTTGGTTTTAGAACCGTGAGGGACTTGGTCTTAAGCATCTCGGTCTCCGAGCTCTTTAAGGGGAAAAAGCAGGCAGGCATGGACCTGGAAGCGCTCTGGCTACATAACCTTGGCGTGGCGGTAACCTCCAAGATACTGGCACAGAGGATAGATTATGATCAACCCGATGAGGCCTTTACAGCGGGCTTGCTGCATGATCTTGGAAAACTCGTTCTTATAAGATTCATGCCCAAGGATTATGAAAAGGTAGCAACCATAGCCAAAAATGGAGGAAAGTGGATAAGAGACGTTGAGGAAGACATTCTGGGGGTGGATCACGCAGTCGTGGGGAAATGGGTGGCTGAAAAATGGAAATTTCCTCCGCAGCTGACTCATGCCATACTTATGCACCATCAGCCTCAAGCGGAAAGCGAATACCCGGAGCTCGTCTCAATCGTTCACGGTGCGGATGTTTTCGCGAGAATAAAAAGGATAGGAAGTGGAGGTGATAATCAGATTCCCTCATTTAAAAAAGAAGCCTGGGCAACCTTGAGGCTCAAGCCTCAGGATCTCAACGAAATATATGCTCAGATAGATGAGGAAATGGAAAACGCCAAAAGCTTCTTTGAGACTCTGAGAAAAGGATGATGAATGGCTTAGAGAAAACCCTGAGAGATTTAAAACAAGCATATGAAGAGCTAACGAGACTCAGAAAAATATCCGAGGAGATAGGGCTTGCCTCATCAGTCGAAAGCGTTAAGGAAGTGCTCCTAAGATACGCTGAGAGGATAGCGCCCTCGCTTAAGGAAAAGTATGTTATCTTCACGGATGAGAATGAACCACCACCGGAAATAAGAGAGCGCTGGGAAAGGTGGAAACGGGAAGGAGTTGTAGACTGGATAAGAAGACAAGGAAAAACCACGGTGCTACCCGAAGATAATTTAACCTATATCTTTACTCCCCTCAGGGTTAAAGGGAAATGTATAGGGATTCTTATCATATCCACTGAGAGTTCACCAGAGGAGTTCAGTCAGCAAATTCTTCAGCTTTTGGACACCGTAGCCCATCAAGCAGCCGTGGGAATAGAAAACGTGAGGCTCTACAAAGAAATCGAGAAAATGAAGGATTTCCTTCAAGAGATGTTCAACCAGCTTCTTCACGGCATACTTGTAGTAAGCAGGGAGGGAGGAATTCAAGCGTTTAATAAAAAGCTATTGGAGCTTCTCAAGATAGACCTAAGTGAGGACCTCAAGGGCAAGGTTATAGATGAGGCTTTCGATGAAATTTTCTCCCTAAAGCTAAAGGAGCTTATGGTAGAGACATTCGTAAAGGGGAGATTAATAGACCAGGAGTTCGATTATTCAAAGGGAGATTACCGCATACCGCTGGGAATAAGCTCAACCATCTTTAGAGAGGGAGGAGAAGATAGCGGAATAATATTTATAGTCAGAGATCTATCAGAAACGAAGGAGCTTGAAAAGCTAAGAAAACTCGATAAGTTAAAGAGCGAGTTTATATCGAGCGTAAGCCATGAATTGAGAACACCACTTACAGCGATAAGAGGATTCGTTGAGTTAATGCTCGATAGCATTGAGGAGCTCGATACTGAAACTGCTCGAACATATCTTGAGATAATAGACGACGAGGCAGAGCGCTTAACGCGATTAATAAATAACCTGCTTGATTTCTCAAGATTGGAAACCGGCAGGTTAAACCTTGAAATGAGCGAATTCAACGTGGAAGAAATAGTAGACCGCGCGATAAAGATGTTCGAAGGAAAGGCAAAAGAGAGAGGATTAAAGCTATATAAGGAAATAGAGAAAAACTTACCCCCCGTTAAAGGAGACAAGCATAAATTGCTTCAGGTCCTTATAAACCTCTTAGATAACGCCATTAAATATATAGGAGATGGCAAGAGAATATGGGTAAGGGTTTGTTCTGAAAATGGAAGAAGAGTTAAGATATGCGTGGAAGATGAGGGAATAGGAATCCCGAAAGAGAGCCTGCCATATATATTTGACAAGTTTTTCAGAGTAGAGGGAGATCATTTCCACAAGGTAAGCGGCCTTGGACTTGGGTTGGCCATAGCTAAACACATCGTTGAAGCCCACAAGGGAAGGATCTGGGTAGAGAGTGAACCCGGTGTGGGTTCCAAATTCTTCTTTTGCATTCCGTTTTCCCAGGAGGTAGATGAAACGGGTGAGCGAGAAGAAGGAAAAGATAATAGTAGCCGAGGATGAGAGCAAGATCCAGATAGTAATAAGGAGCGCACTTGAGAAATATGGATATGAGGTTTTAATTGCAAAAGATGGGCTTGAAGCGCTGAATCTTATCCGGGAAAATCCAGACGCAGTCGCCCTTATAACCGATATCTCAATGCCTAATATGACGGGATTGGAGCTCGTCGAGGAGGTAAGAAAAAACGGCCCTAATCCTGAAATACCAGTACTCGTTTTAAGCGCTTATCATTCTAAGGACAATGTGCTGAAGGCAAAGGAGCTGAAGGTAAACGAGTTTATAGCCAAGCCATTTCCGCTGAAGGAACTTATAGTAAGAGTTAATAGAATGCTCGGCAAAGAGCTACCACAGGAAAAGCCCAAAGTAAAGAGGGAAGAGAAAAAGTACACCGGTTCTACCAAGAAAATACTCGTTGTAGATGATTCCAAGATGATTCTTAAGATGGCAGAAGCGACGCTGAGAAAAGCGGGATTCAATGTGATAACCGCGGAAAACGGCAAACAAGGATTTCTAAAGGCAACGGCAGAAAAGCCAGACTTGATACTCACCGATATAATGATGCCAGAAATGGATGGCTTAACGCTCTGCGAGGAGTTAAGAAAAAATCCTCAGACTAAAGACATCCCAATATTAATAATATCCACTAAGGGACAAAAGAAAGACGTAATAGAAGCGCTTCAGCGAGGGGCGACCGGATACATAGTAAAGCCATTCAGCCCCAAGGATCTCGCCACGAGAGTATGGAAGACCTTGGGGCTAAAGGCTTCTACCTGAAATCACACAGAGAGATTTCGGTTCCTTGCAAAGCCTCGAGAAATCGTGCATCCTCAAGCCCTTTTACCTTTACCACAACCCTTCCCCTACCCTCGTTGGGGGAGGGATAAGTAGCCAGTGCTATTATATTACCTCCGTATCGCGCTATAAGCTGAGTTAGCTGAGCCAAAACGCCCTCCTTATCCGGTACCTCGAAGACGAACCTGCTTCCTTCCCTGCCCGCTCCGAGAAGCTTAAGAAGAACCTTAAAGATGTCGGTTTCGGTTATTATTCCCACAAGCTCTCCATCACGCATAACAGGAAGGGCACCTACCTTCTTATCAGCCATGACTTTCGCCGCTTCCTCGATGGGAGTGTCATCTGAAATCGTTATGACTTCCTTCGTCATTATGTCTTCAACCTTAAGCTTGCTTAAAAGATAGCTGAGCTCCCAAACATCAAGCGTAGTTGCCTTAGAAGGAGATGCATAAAGGAGATCCTTTTCAGTTATTATACCTACGAGTTTTCCCTCATCGTTAACCACCGGTAATCTCCTTACACCCTTGTCTCTCAAAAGCTTCAGCGCATCCTGAAAAGCCACATCAGGCTTTACCGTAATCGGATTTAGCGTCATAACATCCCTAACAAACATACCTTTTTCACCTCCACTTAAACTCTAATTCCTTACCCTGAGGATAAGATATCCTGTAGACAAAGTTCAATCTCGCTTTCTCTCCGCTTTTTAAAGTGATCTTCCACTCGATATGCCCCGTACCCGTTTTCCTAAATGGCTTAGGATCAATTTTAATAAGCTCCACTTCGACTCTCGAATCCACGGATACAGGTATGATCTCATCGACCAGAATCTTTGCCTCAGAACCAGTCAGGTTTCTCAAGCTGATCTCATATCCCCGCTCCCTCACGCTTCCTTTCGTGAAGATACCCTTCTCCGTCTCCCCTATCTTAAGAAGCTTTCTTTTAATTTCTATCCTCTCCTCATTCCCAAAGCAAAGCTTATACTCCCCTCCACGAGTCATACCGCTTACATGCTTCTTCCCAAGAAAAGTAGTCCCCATGTAGATCTGCGCAGTCCCAGGAAGAAAGTCAAAGGGGGAAGAAAGCTTTACCTTAACCATTCTGTAAGCGGAAGCCTCGCTATAAGGACAACACAGATAATAGATCTCTTCGGCTTTCAGATTCCCCCTCCATACCAAAACTCGTTTCCTCTCACCAGTTGAAGGAATGGAAAAGGCTCTCCGAAGTGATATTTTTACGCCTAAAACTCCTTTCTTGAAAGAAATCTTCTTTTCACCCCCTTCTCGGGCACGAAGAGCTACTGGAGGCGGTGAAGGTACAGCAGCCATAGGAGGAGGAAGCTTAAGAGCCTTTTCTTTCCTCATCAGGCTAACCAGCAAATCCCTCTTCCGAGGTGGAGTAAGAGAAAAGCCTCTTCTTTCCGAAGATAGAATGATTCTTGCATTCTTCCAATCCTCGCCCGTTTTTTGCCAAATACTTGCATAAACTGAAACATCAACTCTCTTAAAATCGGGATCAAGGACAAATTTATACTCGGGACTCCAGCCCGCCTTAGGACAATAGAAAGAATAAAAAAGCTTCCCACCGCTTCTATTTCCCTCTATCTTCAAAAGAGCAAGATTTCTGCGCCGGGAATTCGGCGTATCTATTTCCTCAAGCCTTTTTCTAAGAAGCTCGATCCTCTCTTTTAGCTTCTTTACCTTCTCGCTTGTCTTGGCTATGTCTCCCACGTACTTATCAACCCTGTCCTCTACAAGAGTCATCCAAGACTGAGCCTCGCTCGGACTTTCCATCTCTACCTTCTTCAAAAGAACCTCAAACATCTTAAAGGAAAGCTCCGCTTCCTTCTTTTTATCTAACGCTTTCTTTTGCTCCCTCTCAAGCTCCCTTATCTTATCCTTAAGCTCTCTTATAGCAGGAATTTCATCATCAGAGAGATAGACACGCGAAAAGGACATGGAAGATATGGAAAAACCCTGAGCCTTTACCCTAAAACTCTCCACAGGAGACGAGTAGGGAAACAGGATTTTAAACTCGCTTTTTCCCGCGGGAACTTCCACAACTCCCCTAACAAAAGCTCCCTCCGGATAAAGCTCAACTTTAAGCCCAAAAGCCGTCAGAGGAATAAATAAGACAGCGATAACCGCAAAAAATAGTATACTAACCCTTCTCATCTTATCTCACTCGCTCTTATTAACCTTCCAGTTATCATATATATAACCTTTTCAGCTAAATTAGTCGTATGATCTCCCACTCTCTCCAAAAATCGCGCAACGAAAAGAAGTTGAACTCCCTGTTTCAGCGTTCTTCCAGGATCTTCAAGCATCAGAAAGAACAGCTCACTCATTATCTGCCTCTCAAGATCATCGAGGAAATTGTCCATCTTACAGACCTCATAAGCTTCATTCACATCTCTCTTAAGATAAGCTTCTATAGCCATGTCCAGCATCTTTTCCGCGTGTTCCGCCATTCTCGGCAAATCTATAAGCGGTTTGACAAACGGTTCCTTTCCTATGGCCAGAACGACCCTCGCTATATTAACCGCGAGATCCCCGATTCTCTCAAGATCAACTATCATCTTCATTATAGTAGTTATTGTCCTCAGATCCCGAGCCAATGGTTGTCTTCTCGCTATAACTTCAACGCACGACATATCTATATCAATGGTCAAGTCATCAAGCGTATCGTCAGCGTTTATAACCTCATTAGCAAGATCAGCATCCTGATTAACCAATGCTTTCATAGCCTTTTCAAGCGCCTCTTTCGATAGAGAAGCCAGCTTTAACATTTTTTCTTCTAACTTTCTTAAATCTTCCTCAAGACTCGCTCTAACGTTTATCGTCAACTTCTCCTCACCCCCCTATAAGATTTTAACTCACCCCTTTCTCTTTGAAAAGTCCTGTGATATAATTTAAAAAAGGGTGCCGAGATGGCGGAATTGGAAGACGCGCCGGACTCAAAATCCGGTGGGGTTAAGCCCCCGTGCGGGTTCGACTCCCGCTCTCGGCACCATTATTTTTACTTCAGCTTCCTTAAAACCAGAAGCCCTACGGGTGCAAAAAGCAGAAGAAGTCCTGAAGAGTACACTCCCACGGAGCATCCACCACCAGTGTTAGCCAGCTGACAGAGAAAAGCGTCTCCTCTTCCCGGCATACTAATCTTTCACCCCTCAAGCCTCAACCAGCCTTTTAGCTTTCCCAGGAGATCTCTCGATAGCTCCCGGAGGCAATATCCTTAGCTCGACGCTTACCCCAAGCTTGTCTTTCAAAGCTTTAGAAACCTTCCTCGTAAGCTCTCCAACATCCCCAGCATATCCATTGGCAAGCTCACACCTCACCTCAAGCCTCTTCAAGTGCCTCCGCTCACCAACAACAAGCTGATAGTTAAGGCTCAACTCCCTAAAAGAGCCCAGCACCGTCTCTATCTGCCTTGGGAAAACGTTGACTCCGCGGACTATTATCATATCGTCAGTCCTGCCCTTTATTCTGTCTATGCGTGGTCCTGATAATCCACATGGGCATCTACCGTTCACAAGCCTCGTTATATCACGCGTTCTATACCTTATCATGGGAGTCGCTTCCCTATTTAGCGTGGTTATAACGAGCTCGCCCTCCCTACCAAAAGGCAGAGGCTTGAGCGTTTCGGGATCTATAACCTCCACTATAAAGTAATCATCATTAATATGAAGCCCATTTTTATAGGGACACTCCATAGCTACCCCAGGACCCCAAATCTCGCTCAAGCCATAGATATCAAGGGCAGTTAACCCCAATCCCCTTTCTATCTGGGTTCTCATTTCCTCGCTCCAAGGCTCCGCGCCAAATATCCCAAGCCTCAAGCGAAGATCAGCAGGAGAAATTCCTTTCTCAGCAAGAACCTCCGTAAGATAAAGCGCGTAGCTCGGCGTGCAAGCCAGAACCGTGGTTCCAAGATCCCGCATGAGCTCTATCTGTCTTTCCGTATAACCACCAGAAGTTGGTATCACGCAACACCCGAGTTTCTCAGCACCATAGTGAAGTCCAAGTCCTCCAGTAAAAAGACCATAGCCATAAGAAACCTGAATGATATCATCCTCCTTAGCACCAGCAACCTTCAAGCACCAAGCGACAAGATTCGACCACCTATCCACATCTTTCTTGGTATAGCTTACTACCGTTGGCTTTCCAGTAGTACCAGAAGAACAGTGAACTCTCACAACACCTCTTAGCTCTACCGCAGTCGCTCCCCAAGGATATCCATTTCTCAGATCATCCTTCGTCATAAAGGGGAGATTCTCGATGTCGCTAAGCGTTCTGATATCGTCTGGTTTTATTCCCGCCTGATCCATCTTCTCCCTGTACCAGGGATATCTCTCATAAGCTCTCCTCACGCTCTCCCTTAAAGCCCTTAACTTCCCTTCCATCTTAAAACTCCCCCTCCTTAAATATAAGTGCGTAA